>NZ_JBSFUB010000038.1:0-61892 GCF_053591575.1 Streptomyces altiplanensis
GGCCGTGCAGCCTTCGGGCACGGTGACGCGGGCCGTCACGCCGGCGGCGGTCAGCTCCCACGACAGGGCGGCGGTTCCGTAAGGCGTCTCGTGACGGGTGCGGGCCCAGGTGATGCCGCCCCCGGGTCGGGGCCGGAAGGCGATGGAACGGTATCCGAGGGCGGTGGCGGTGATGCCGCCGACCACGCGGTGGAGCCAGTCGGCGACGGCGCCGAGGGCGTAGTGGTTGAAGGAGGTCATCCCCCCGGGGTTGAGGGTGCCGTCGGGGCGGAGGCTGTCCCAGCGTTCCCAGACGGTCGTGGCGCCCATGGTGACGGGGTACAGCCACGAGGGGCACTCCGTCTGGGTCAGCAGGCGGTAGGCGACGTCGAGGTGGCCGGTGTCGGTGAGGGCGTCGCAGATCAGCGGGGTGCCGACGAAGCCGGTCGCGATACGGGCGTCGTCCGCCAGGACGAGTTCGGCCAGGCGGTCGCCCGCGGTCTGCCGCTGCCGCGGGGTGAGCAGGCCGAAGGCGAGGCCGATCGCGTAGGCGGTGGGGCTGTCACTGGTCATCCGGCCCGAGGGCAGGACGTACCGGTCGCGGAAAGCCGCTGCCACTTCGCCGGCCAGCGCCGCATACCGCCCGGCTTCCGCGTCGTACCCCAACTCCGCTGCCGACAGGGCGAGATGGTGTGCGGAGTGGGCGAAGTAGGCGGTGGCGACGAGGTAGCGGTCGGTGCGTCCGGCAGCCGGGTCGTCCGGCGGTGCGGCGGGATCGAGCCAGTCCCCCAGCTGGAATCCGGTGTCCCACAGCCTGCCGGGACCGGCCAGGCGCTCCATCAGGCCGACCCACTTCTCGGCCATGGGGTAGTGACGGCGCAGGAGTCCGAGGTCACCGAAGCGCTGGTGGAGCACCCAGGGGGTGAGGGTGGCGACGTCGCCCCAGGCGGCTCCGGGCTGGACGGGGGTCCACATCGGCCCGCCGGGGATGACGGGTACGTACCAGGGAACCGTGCCGTCGGGGAGCTGCTCGACGCCGACGTCGGTGAGCCAGGAGTCGAGCATGCCGGCGCAGTCGTGGAGGAAGCTCGCGGTGGGGGCGAAGACCTGGATGTCGCCGGTCCAGCCGAGGCGTTCGTCGCGCTGGGGGCAGTCGGTGGGGATGTCGACGAAGTTGCCGCGCATGGACCACACGACGTTCTCGTGCAGGCGGTTGACCAGCGGGTCGCTGCACTCGAACCAGCCGGTGCGGCGCATGTCCGTGTGGTACACCCGTGCGGTGACGGAGCCGTCCGTCAACTCCCCCGGCCAGCCGGTGACTTCGGCGTACCGGAAGCCGTGCAGGGTGAAGCGGGGTTCCCAGGTGAACGGTCCGCCGCCGGCGAGGACCAGGGTGTCGGTGGCGTGCGCCTCGCGCAGGGGGCGCGTGGCCGGTTCGCCGTCCTGGAGCACCTCCGCGTGCCGCAGGGTGACGGTGGTGCCGGCGGGGCCGTCGACGGTGATCCGCAGGCGGCCGACGAGGTTCTGGCCGAAGTCGAGGAGGTGGCGGCCGTCTTCCGTGCGGGTGACGGTGACCGGGGCGATCTCCTCGGTGCAGCGCACCGGCGGGCCCTGGGGGGCGATCAGGGTGTGGGGATCGCGGACGCCGGTCCGTACGGGGGTCCAGTCGCCGGAGCCGGCGCCGGACGGTGCGGCCCAGTGCGGGTCGTGGAGGCGGGCGTCGAAGGTCTCCCCCTCGTACAGGCCGCTGGTGAGGACGGGGCCGGGGGCGGCCTTCCAGGACGGGTCGGTGGCGATGACGGTGGTGGTGCCGTCTGCGTACGTGACCTCCAGCTGGGCGATGAGGGACTGGTCGGTGCCGTAGATGTTGCGGGTGCCGCCGTCGAAGCCGTACGTGCCGCGGTACCAGCCGTCGGCGAGCCAGGCGCCCATGGTGTTGGCGCCCTCCGTGAGGTGACCGGTGACGTCGTGGGTGCGGTAGCGCAGCCGGCGGGGGTAGACCGTCCAGCCCGGGGCGAGGGCCTCGTCGCCGACGCGCCGCCCGTTGATCTCCGTCTCGTACAGGCCGTGGGCCGTGATGTAGAGGCGGGCGCGCGCGACGGGCCGGTCGAGGGTGAAGTCCCGGCGGACACGGGCCGGACGGCGATCGGTGTCCGGGTCCTCGTCCCAGCCGGCGCCGACCGGGACCGCCAGCCAGTCGGCCGGATCGAGCAGGCCGGCCTCGACGGTGCTCGGTCCGCTCCACGGCGAGGGGGCCGCCGGGCCGGCGGTCCAGACACGGACGCGGACGGACACCCGTTCCCGGGAGGCCAGTGGCTCGCCGGGCCAGGCCACCAGCACCTGGCCGGCGCTGTCGACGCGACCGGTGCGGTGCACGCGGCCGGCGCGGTCGAGTTCGAGTTCGTACGCCTCCTGGCGGCCGGAACCCGGCCCCAGCGTCCACGACAGGCGGGGGGATGCGGCGCCGGTGCCGAGGCCGTCCGGGAGGTGCTCGAAGCGGACTGGGGAGGGCTGAGGGGGCAGCAAGGGGGGACCTCTCTTTCACGTGCGGGAGCGGGCGGGCGTGGTGGGCGCGGGGTCAGCCCTTGACCGCTCCCGAGGTGAGGCCCTTCATGACCTTCTGGTTGAGGAAGAGGTAGATCAGGAGGGTGCCGAAGACGTTGATGCAGATGGCCGCGAAGAGCGGGCCGTACTGGGTGGCGCCGAAGTCGCCGGTGAAGTTGAGGAGGCCGACCTGGATGGTGCGCAGGTCCTGGTTGTTGGTGAAGGTCATGGCGATGAGCAGGTCGTTCCAGATGAAGAAGAACTGCACCAGGCCGACGGTGAGGAGCGCGTTGCGGACCAGGGGAACGCTGATGGTCCAGAAGGCCCGGAGGATGCCGGCGCCGTCGAGGGTGGCGGCTTCGAACAACTCCCGGGGAACGGTCCGGTAGTAGGTGGCCATCATGAAGACGGTCAGGGGCAGGCCGGTGCCGGTGTAGGTGAGGATCAGCGGCCACAGGGTGCCGGACAGCCCGGTCTGGAAGTACACGGTGAACAGGGGCAGCAGGATCATCTGCGGGGGCACCATCATGCCCGCGAGGAAGACCAGCAGGGTGAGGCTGCGGCCCTTCCACACCATGATCTGCAGGGCGAAGCCGGCCGCCGTCCCGAGGAGCAGCATCAGCGCCAGCGCCGGTACGACCGCCAGCAGGCTGTTCTGCAGGTACAGGCCGATGTGGCCCGTGGTCCAGGCATCGGCGTAGTTGCCCCACTCCCAGGTGGTGGGCAGGCTCCAGGTGGAGTTGTTCAGATGGTCGTCGTTGGACTTCAGGGACGTCAGGAACATCCAGACCAGCGGGTAGACCTCGACGACCAGCAGGAGGCCGACTACTGCCTTCACCCACAGCCGGCCGCCCCGGCGGTGACGGGGCCGGGCCGGGCCGCCGTGGGGGCTCGCGCCCCGGCGGCCCGCGGAGGAGGTCTTCACAGGGGTGTCGATGGTGGCCATGGTTCTCAGCCCTCCGTGAGGTCGCGCCGCGAGACGCGGTAGACGACCAGGCTCACCAGCAGGCATACGACGGTCAGCAGCAGGGCAATGGTGCTGCCGTAGCCGTAGTCGCTGTAGGTGAACGACGTCTGGAACATGTACAGGGTCAGCGGGGTCGTGCCGTTGCCGGGACCGCCGCCCGTCAGGGCGACGATCGAGTCGAAAGCCTTCAACGTGCCGTTGACGCTGAAGATCAGGGACGACATCAGCACGGGCAGGGAGAGCGGCAGCACGATGTGGCGGATCAGGCGCGGGCCCGTCGCCCCGTCCAGACGGGCCGATTCCAGGACCTCGTCGGGGATGTCGACCAGGCCGGCGAAGAGGAGCACGGCGTAGAAGCCCATGGAGCGCCAGATGTCCATGACGATCAGGACCCAGAACGCGCTGCCCGCGCTGCCGAAGAAGTCGACGGAGTCGATGCCGGCCGCGTTGAGCAGGGAGTTGACGGGACCGGTCTGCGGGGCGACCTGGAAGAACTTCTGGAAGAGGAGGCCGACGGCGACGGTGGGCAGGACCACGGGAAAGAACACCAGCGTGCGGATCAGCGCGGAAGCGCGTCTGAGGAAGAACACGTACAGCAGGGCCAGCAGGTAGCCGGCGATCACTTGGCCCGCCGTGACGGTCACGGCGTACTTGAGGGTGAACCACAGGGCGTCGTGGACGGCCTGGTCGTCGAGGAGGCGGGAGAAGTTGGCGACACCGTTGCCGGTGAAACCTTCGATGGTGTTGCCCTTGGTGAAGGAGTAGCCGAGCGACCACACCATGGGGACCAGCATGATCAGTGAGTAGACGAGGAGGGCGGGACCGAGCAGGATCGCGATGGCCCTGCGGTCACCGAGTACGCGGTGCATGGGTGGTGTCCACTTTCCGTTCCGTTGGCCGTTGGGGAGACGGGTCCGGGGGCGGCCCGCACGGGGTGCGCCAGGAGGCCCGCACGGGCCGCCCCCGGCCGGTCACTGGGAGGCCAGCGCGTCCTGGACCGTCTGCATGAACTGCTTCGGGCTCGTGCTTCCGCCGACCAGACCCGCCGCGTTCTGCTGGCTGACGGTGGTGGCCCTGGTGCTGAACAGGGCCTCGAACCACAGGACGTTCTGCTTCGAGGAGCTGACCGTCTGGCGGACCTGTGTGGTGACCTCGGCGTTGTCCTCGACCTTGGTGTTCACCTTGAACCCGGAGATGGACCCGTGGTCCTTCAGCGCGGTGCTGCCGTAGTTCTCGGCGATGCAGGAGACCCAGTCACCGGTCTTCTTGTCGAAGGTCCTGGCGCCGAGGGCGATGCCGAGGCCGATGTTGGAGGGGTACTGGTCGACCGAGCCCGCGCCGCCGTCGACGGCGGGGAAGGGCATGAACCCGATGTTCTCGGCGCCGGCCTTGTTCTGCTTCTCGTCGGTGATGTTCGCCAGGGCCCAGCTGCCCATGTAGAACATGCCGGCCTTGCCGCTCAGGAACTGGTTCATCGCGGTGTCGTAGTCGATGGAGCCGACGCCCTTGCCGAAGTAGCCCTTCCTGCCGAGTGCGGCGATCTCCCCGGCTGCCTCGACGTACTCCGGGTCGGTCAGCTCGGCCTTGCCGTCGGCGACGTCCTTCAGGGCGTCCGGGCCGAGGCTGCGGTAGAGGTAACCGCTGATCAGCCGGGTCAGCGGCCAGCCCTGCCGGCCGGAGGCGGAGAACGGCTGGACGCCCTTCGACTTCAGCTTCGCCGCTGCGGCCACCAGCTCGTCCCAGGTCCCGGGGATCTTCACACCGTGCTCGCCGAACAGCTTCTTGTTGTAGAAGATCCCCTCGACGTTGTACTCGTACGGCAGGACCGCCAGCTTGCCGCCGTACAGCGCCTTGATCGTGGAGACGGCGGCCGGCTCCAGCTGGTCGTAGGCTCCGAGGGCCTTGAGCTCCTTCTCCAGGTCGGCGACCTTGCCGGACGTGTCGAGCTGCTGGGTGAGGGCCGGGGCGTTGCCCGCGGCAAACTGCACCGGCAGCGCGTCCTGTCCGGCCAGCAGCTGGAGCTTCTGGTCCAGACTGGCCTGCGGCACGGTCTCCACCTTCAGTGGCAGGGCTTCGTCCGCTGCCTTGCACGCGTCCTTCGACAGGGTGGTCAAGGCGGTCTTGACCGTGGTGTTCTCGGTAACGCTCAAGTAGCTGAAGTCCTTGGGCGCGGCCGGGGAGACACCGCCACCACTGCCACCGCAGGCGGTGGCGAGGAGGGCCATGGAGGCGGTGCCGACCGTGAGGAGGCTCAGGCGTGTGCGGCGGGCGCGGGGCATGCGGAGGGGCACGGATGACTCCCTGGGATCGTGAGAGGAGGAGGGGGCGCGGAGAGCGGCGCCAGGGCGGCGAGCAGGCCCGGCCGCACATGAAGTCGTGTAAAACGTTCTTCACCGAGAAGTGGGCTACACCCTGCACCCCTCCCCCGTTGCCGTCAAGACACAGAGTTGTAATAACCGGGGTTTCATGGAAAGTGACTTGACGCCGCCCGGGGGTCGCCATGTAGACCGTTGCACTACAACCACGGAAAATGGAGTACTGACGATGGACGGGCCTGCCACGCACCAGCAGAGCAAGCGGAGCAAGCGGGTGACCATCACCGATGTCGCCCGCCACGCCGGCGTGTCCACCGCCGCCGTGTCCAAGGTCCTGCGCAACGCCTACGGTTCGAGCCCGGCCATGCAGGAGAGGGTCCGGACGGCGATCGCCGAACTGGGCTACCGCCCGCATGCGGCGGCGCGCGGGATGCGCGGCCGGACCTACACCGTCGGTGTGCTGCTGGACAACGTCCGCAACGCGTTCTTCGCGGACATCCTCGACGGCGTCAACGAGGAGCTCCGCCAGAGCGAGTACACCGTGCTGATCGGCGCGGCCGGATTCGGGCCGGAGGAACAGGCCAGGACCGTCCGCTCCATGGTGGACCGTCAGATGGACGGCCTGATCCTCATCGCGCCGGGAACGCCCCGCCCCGAGGTGCTGGCCACGGCCGCGTCGACGCCGACCGTGGTCATCGGCCACCACGACGGCGCGGACACGCACGACTCGGTGGTGGACGCCGACGACGTCGGCGCCGGTCTGGTGGTGGATCACCTGGTCTCGCTCGGACACCGTGACATCGCCCTCGTCTCGGCCGCGGGCGCCAAGGCCGGGCAGTGGAGGCGCACGCCGGAGATCGTGCTGACCGACGGCTACCGCGAGGCCATGGAACGGCACGGCCTCGCGGAGCACGCGCAGGTCCACCACGCCGCGTACTCCGACGACGGCGGCTTCAAGGCGGGCATGACCCTGCTGACGGCGGAGCGTCCGCCGACCGCCGTCATGACCGGCGCCGACGTCGCCGCTCTGGGCATCTACCGGGCGGCCCACGAACTGGGCTTGCGCATCCCGGACGACCTCTCGCTCGTCGGCTACAACAACACCGCCCTCGCCGCCCTGGCCCCCGTCCAGCTGACCAGCGTCGACCAGGCGGGCCACACCATGGGCCGCACCGCCGCCAGGATGCTCATCGAACGGGTGGAGGGCCGGCGGGACCGGGCCATGCAGACCACGATGACGCCCCGCCTGGTGGTGCGCTCCAGCACCGCGGTGCCCCGGGACCGCTAGGCCGCGCCGGGGACGGGCATGCGGCTGCCGGCCATCGGCAGGACGGCGGGCGGTCTGCCGCGCACGGCCGGAGAGGCGCCGTGGTCACGGGCGGGGGGAGCGGGCACGGCGGCACTCCAGGGCGCGAGGCGGGAAGGCGGCGCCGCACGGCGGACGGGTCCGGTGGCGGAGAGGCGTCGGCGTACGGGCGCGTGATGTGCCACGACTATGCGCTCCGGGCACCGGCCTGCCCACCCCTGACGCGATCCGATTTTCCGATGCCGCCGATCCAGCGCGTGGATACCCCCGGGGTTCCGGGGCCGGAGCACCGGATGCGCGCGGGGCGCGCCCGTCGCGGGGCGCGCCTCACATCCGGTGCGTGTCCGCCAGCCGCCTGCCGACCCGCGCGGCCGTCTCGCGCAGCCAGATGTGGGCCGCGTCGTGCGTGTGCACCGGATGCCACCACAGTGCCTCGCGCAGGGGGACGGCCTCGTACGGCGGCTCCAGTACGCGAACGGCGGCGAGTGGCGCGAGGAGCCGGGCGAGACGCGCCTGGACCAGGGCGACGCGCCGGGTGCCCGCCACCAGCAGCGGCAGCAGCTGGAAGCTGTCCACGGAGACCTCCACGCGCGGCTCGACGCCCAGCATGCCGAGCTGGCGTACGGCCGGGGCGTCGTAGGTCCGCTGGTAGGTGACCCACGGCAGCCGGGCCAGGTCCTGCCGGGTGATCCGGTCGACGACGCTCGGGTGGTCGTCCGCGACGAGGAAGACCCAGCGGTCCTCGTAGAGGTCGGTGGCGGGGAAGTCGCTGATGACGCCGTGCGGCATGAGCAGGCCGTCGGTCGCGCTCAGCAGGGTGGCGGTGTCGTCCACCACGGTGGGCGGCGTCTGGGTGAAGCGCAGCCGGATGCCGGGGGCCTCCTCGTGCACGACCCGGGCCAGTTCGGCGCCGAAGACGGCGACGGCGTAGTCGGACGCCACGAGCCTGAACTCGCGGCTCTCCTTGTCCGGGTCGAAGTCGGCCTGGCTGGCGAAGAGGCGTTCCAGCACGTCGTAGGCGGTGGAGGTGCGGTCGAGGAGGACCTGTCCGAGAGCGGTGAGTTCGTAGTGACCGCCGACCCGGGCGAGCAGGTCGTCGTCGAAGTGGCGGCGCAGGCGGGCCAGGGCCGCGCTCATCGCGGGCTGGCTGAGCCCGACACGCTGCCCGGCGCGGGTGACGTTGCGTTCCTCCAGGAGGGCGCGCAGGGCGACGACGAGGTTGAGGTCGAGGCGGGACAGGTTCACGGGGCTTCCCCTTGGCGGTACGGCACCGAACAGGGAGGAATAAACACGGTGGATGCCGACCATCCACAGAATCTATTTCCCTGATCGGAGGTGGTGGGTCCAGATTAGTCACACCGCAATCAGGAGGACATGTCCGTGAAACCCGAATCCGCGTCCGCGCTCTTCGCCGGTCCCTTCGCCCTTGGCACCCTCTCGGCCCCGGACGGGCCGGCCTTCCCCGCCCTCGTCACCCCCGACGCCCAGGTGCTCGATCTGCAAGTCGCCTTCGACGACGAGCGGTTGACGGTCCGGAGCCTGCTGGACCGCTGGGAGACGGCTCTGCCACGGCTGCGGACGCTGGCCGGTGAGAGCGGCCTCGAACGGAAGCCGCTGGCGGACTTCCGGGTACACGCGCCCGTCGAGCCGCGGCAGGTGTTCCAGTCGGGGGCGAATTACCGGCAGCACGTGATCGACCTGCACGTCGCGCACCGGGACCCCGCCGACGACCGCTCCGAGGAGGAGCGGCGCGCCGAGGCGGCGGAGATCATGGACCGGCGGGCGGCCGAGGACCTGCCGTACGTGTTCATCGGCCTGCCGAGCGCGATCACGGGTCCGTACGACGACGTCGTGCTGCCCGCCTGGGCCGGGAAGCCGGACTGGGAACTGGAGTTGACGGCCGTGATCGGCCGGCCCGCGTACCGGGTGTCCGTCGGGGAAGCCCTGCGCTGCGTCGCCGGCTACACCATCGCCAACGACCTCACCGACCGCGCCACCGTCTTCCGGCGGGACATGCCCCAGATCGGCACCGACTGGCTGCGCTCCAAGAACGCGCCCGGCTTCACCCCGCTCGGCCCCTGGATCGTGCCCGCCGAGTCGGTGGCCGACCCCGACGACCTGCGGCTGACCCTGAAACTGAACGGCGAGACCATGCAGGACGAGTCCACCAAGGACATGATCTTCAACGTGGCGCGCATGGTGGCGTACGCCTCCCGGACCGCCCGCCTCCTGCCCGGCGACCTGGTGCTGACCGGCTCCCCGGCCGGCAACGGCATGCACTGGGGCCGGCTGCTGCGGGACGGCGACGTCATGGACGGCTCGATCACCGGGCTCGGCGCCCAGCGCACCCGCTGCGTGGCGGAGGCGTCGTGACGCACGACCGGCACGACCCCGAGGGCGCGGTCGCGCGGGCCGCCGAGGCGTACTCCAACTGGGGCCGCTGGGGCGAGGACGACGTACTGGGCACCCTCAACTTCCTCGACGAGGCCAAACGCCGCGAGGGCGCCGCGCTCGTCCGGCGGGGCGTCAGCTTCTCCCTCTCCCAGCGCTTCGACATCAACGGCCCCCAGAAGGGCTGGCGGCGGCGGACCAACCCCGTCCACACCATGCTCGACACCGGCACCGACGCCGCCCTCGGCAACCAGGGGCTCCCGCACGGCATCGGCGGCGCCGACGACGTGATCGCCATGCCGCTGCAGTGCTCCACCCAGTGGGACGGGCTCGGGCACATCTTCGACCACGGCAAGGCGTGGAACGGCCGTCCGGCCGAGCAGGTCGTCACCTCCGACGGCGACCTGGTCACCGGCATCGAGCACATGGCCCCGCACGTCGCCGGACGCGGTGTCCTGCTCGACGTGGGCCGGGCGATCGGAGAAGAGGGCGAGCTGCCCGACGGTTTCGCGATCACCGAGGAGCACCTGACCGCCACCGCCGAGGCCCAGGGCGTGACCGTCGGGCGCGGCGACCTCGTCGTCGTACGCACCGGACAGCTCGCCCGGGTGCGCCGACGGGGCTCCCCCCACGCCGAAGGCGGTGGGGGAGGCTGGGGCGACTACGCCGGCGGTCCCGCGCCCGGTCTGTCCTTCACCACCGCCGGCTGGCTGCACGGCACGGAGATCGCCGCGATCGCCACCGACACCTGGGGCTTCGAGGTGCGGCCCAACGAGTTCGAGCACGCCTTCCAGCCACTGCACCAGGTCGCCATCCCCCACCTCGGGCTGCTCATCGGCGAGATGTGGGACCCGGACGCGCTCGCCGAGGACTGCGCGGCCGACGGCGTGTACGAGTTCTGGCTCACCGCCGCCCCGCTGCCCATCACCGGAGCCGTCGGCTCCCCCGTCAACCCGATCGCCGTCAAGTAGACCGAGGAACAAGGGAGTTCCCCATGACCACACCCCGTACGGTCCTCGTCGTCGGCGGTGGCGCCGCCGGCAACGCCGTGACGGTCCTGCTGCGCCGCGCCGGACTCGCGGTGGACCTGATCGAGGCCAAGGACGACTGGAACGTCACCGCCGGCTCCGGCATCACCCTCCAGGGCAACGCCCTGCGCGTCCTGCGGGAACTGGGTGTCTGGGAGCAGGTGCGGGAGTCCGGCTTCGGTTTCGGCTCGGTCGGTATCACCGCCCCCGACGGTACCCCCCTGCACGTCGCCGAGGATCTGCGCACCGGCGGCGACGACCTGCCCGCCACGGTCGGCATGCAGCGCCCCCGATTGCAGCAGATCCTGACCGACGCGGTCCGGGCGAGCGGGGCCCGCGTACGCCTGGGCACCAGAGTGGAGACACTGGAGCAGGACGCCGACGGCGTGTCCGTCCGCCTCAGCGACGGCGCCGAGGGCCGCTACGACCTGGTGATCGCCGCCGACGGCCTGGGCTCCGCCACCCGCGCGGCGATCGGCATCACGGTCAGACCCGAGCCGACCGGCATGGCCATCTGGCGCGTCGCCGCCCCGCGCCCGGCCGGCGTGGTGCGCACCGACCTCGCGTACGGCGGCCCGGCCTACATCGCCGGGTACTGCCCCACCAGCGACACCACCCTGTACGCGTACGTCGTCGAGGCCAACCGCGACCGCGCCTCGATACCCGCCGGCTCCCACGCCGACGAGATGCGGCGCCTGGCCTCCGCGTACGGCGGGTTCTGGCCGGAGATCACCGCGCACATCACCGACCCGGCGAAGGTCAACTACACCTGGTTCGACCGGATGCTGGTGGAGGGCTCCTGGCACCGCGGCCGGGTGGTCCTCGTCGGCGACGCCGCCCACTGCTGCCCGCCCACCCTCGCCCAGGGCGCCGCCCTGTCGCTGGAGGACGCGTGGGTGCTCGCCCAGATGCTGTCCGGCGCCGGGCAGTGGGACGACGCGCTGCTCCAGGCGTACTACGAGCGGCGGATCGCACGCGTCCGTCCGGTCGTGGAGGCGTCCGTGCAGATTGGGCAGTGGCAGCTCGACGGCGTCCGCGACGCCGACGTGCCCGGCCTGATGGCCCGCACCATGACGATGCTCCGGGAGCTGCCGTGACCGCCCGCCCGTCGCCGACCGTCGACGTCCACGCCCACGTCCTGCTGCCCGAGGTCGAGGCGCTGGTGGCGGACCTGCCGGGGCTCGCCGGGGCGAAGGCGCTGGACGCCCGCCGCAACGGCCCCGCCGCCCTCGCCGTCAGCGGCCCCATGGTGCGCGAACGCGTCCCCCGGCTGACCGGCACCGCCGCACGCCTGGCCGCGATGGACGCCCAGGGCGTGGACGTCCAGCTGGTCAGCCCCTCCCCCTCGCACTACCACTACTGGGCCGACGAGGGGACGGCCGAGAAGGTGTACCGGACCGCCAACGAGGCGACGGCCGCGCACTGTTCGGCCGCCCCCGACCGGCTGCGCGGGCTGGGGCTCGTACCCCTCCAGCACCCGGAGCACGTGGTGCGCGCACTCGACCACGCCCTGGCGCAGGGGCTGTCCGGCGTGGAGATCTCCAGCCACGCGCCGGGGCGGGAACTCTCCGACCCGGCCTACGCTCCTTTCTGGGCGCGGGCCGAGGAGACGGGCGCGATCGTCTTCCTGCACCCGTTCGGCTGCACGCTCGACGAGCGCCTCGACCAGTGGTACCTCTCCAACACCGTCGGCCAGCCCACCGAGAACGCCGTCGCCCTGTCCCACCTCATCTTCTCCGGCGTGCTGGACCGCCACCCCGGCCTGAAGCTGATCGCCGCGCACGGAGGCGGTTACCTGCCCACCCACATCGGCCGCTCCGACCACGCGTGGTCGGTCCGCTCCGACGCGGGCGCCGGCTGCGCGCACCCGCCGAGCAGCTACCTGAAGCGGCTGTACTTCGACTCGCTCGTCCACGACCCGTACGTACTGCGCGAGCTGGTCCGGGCCGCCGGTCCCGACCGCGTGCTGCTGGGCTCGGACTTCCCCTTCGACATGGGCACCGAGGACCCGGTGGCCGCCCTGCGCGCCGCACGTCTTCCCGAGTCCGACTTCGACGCCGTACGCGGCGGCAACGCCTGCGCCCTGCTCAACCTCGCCCTCGCCTGAGGAGGAACCCGTCATGACCGCACGTCTGCTCACCCATCTGCGGCACGTCGACCTCGCCGTGCCCGACTACGACAAGCAGCTCGACTTCTACGCGGGCGTCTGGGGCCTGACCAAGGTCGCCGAGGACTCCGGCATCTCCTTCCTGGCCGCCGAGGGCAGCCCGGAGCAGTACGTCGTACGGCTGCGCCAGGCCGAGGAGAAGCGCCTCGACCTCGTCTCCTACGGCGCCGCGAACCCCGCGGACGTCGACACCCTCGCCGAGCGCCTGCTCGCCGGCGGCGTCCAGCTGATCTCGCGGCCGGGCACCGTCGACACCCCCGGCGGCGGCTACGGCTTCCGGTTCTTCGACGTCGACGGCCGCACCATCGAGGTCTCCGCCGACGTCGAGGTGCGGCAGCACCGCAAGATCGAGGAGAAGGAGGCCATCCCGGTCAAGCTCTCCCACGTCGTGCTCAACTCGCCCGACCTGAACCGCACCCGTGAGTGGTACGAGCGCCACCTCGGCTTCGCGCTCAGTGACACGCTGTCCTCGCCCCGCATGGGCGAGGTCATGCACTTCATGCGGATCAGCAACCAGCACCATTCCATGGCCATCGCCCAGGGCCCGCACACCGCCCTGCACCACGTCTCCTTCGAGATGCGCGGCATCGACGAGTACATGCGCGGCTCCGGCCGCGTGCTGCGTGCCGGTTTCCGCAAGATCTGGGGACCGGGCCGGCACATGGCGGGCGACAACACCTTCACCTACTTCCTCGACCCGCACGGCAACACCGTCGAGTACACGACGGAGCTGGAAGAGCTCGACGAGGACACCTGGCACCCGCACGTCTACGACTTCTCCCAGCCCGAGGTCACCGACCAGTGGGGCACCGCCAACCCCATGAACGAGCTGATCGCGAAGGAGTCCTTCAACGACGTGGACCGCGGCGTGTTCGTCGCCCCGCCGGTCTGATCCCTCCCCGAACCCCGGGGGCGCGGCACTCCTGTCAACGCCCTGACTGCCCGCCGCGCCCCCGGCCCGGGACCGTGGTCCGCTGGTGCCCTGGTGCCCTGGTGCCCTGGTGCCCTGGTGCCCTGGTGCCCTGGTCCGCTGGTCCGCTGGTCATGAAGCCGTCAGCACCGCGTGGTACGCGAAGCACGAACCACCACCCGGGCAGCGGGCTGCCGCGGGCGCGTCACCGTGGGCCACGGCCTCATAAGCATCCCCCTTCACCGACCTCCCCGGCCTCCCCTTCAACAGGAGTCGCACCATGCGTTTCGCCGCTTACGAGCACCGGCACCGCCACCGAGTGGCCGTCGTGGAAGAGGACGGCACCCTCCTCCCCCTGCCCGGCGTCACCTCGCTCACCGCTCTGCTCACGGAAACCGACGGCCTGCCGGGACTGCTCGCCGCCGGAGCGGCGGCGCTCGACGTGCCGCCCGGCCCCCATGTCTCACAGGTACGGCTGCTTCCTCCCCTCCAGCCCTCCTCCGTAAGGGACTTCGTCACCTTCGAGGAGCACGTCGAGGGCGTACGGCGGTCCATGGAGGGCACCGGCGGCGTCCCCGGGCAGTGGTACGCGGCCCCGACCTTCTACTTCACCAACCCGCACGCCGTCTTCGGCCCGCACGACGACATCCCCGTGCCGCCCGGCTCCACCGCCCTGGACTTCGAGCTGGAGGTCGGTGCGGTGATCGGCCGCGAGGGCCGCGACCTCACCCCCGAACAGGCCCGCGACCACATCGTCGGCTACACCGTCTTCAACGACTGGTCCGCGCGCGACCTGCAATCGGCGGAGATGAAGGTGGGCCTGGGCCCCTGCAAGGGCAAGGACACCGCCACCACGCTCGGCCCGTACCTCGTCACCGCCGACGAACTGGAGCCGTACCGGGACGCCGACGGCTTCCTGCGCCTCGCCCTGACCGCCGAGGTCAACGGCGAGACAGTCGGCAAGGACCTGCTGTCCAACATGAGCTGGACCTTCGAGGAGATGACCGCCTACGCCTCCCGCGGCACCCGCGTCGTGCCGGGTGACGTCCTCGGCTCCGGCACCTGCGGCAACGGCGGCTGCCTCGCCGAACTGTGGGGCCTGCGCGGCGAGCGGACGCCGCCGCCGCTGAAGCCGGGCGACACCGTCACCCTGACCGTCGAGGGCATCGGCACCGTCTCCAGCACCGTCGTCCCGGGTGCCGAGCCCGTGCCCCTGCCGGCCGGCCGGCGCCGCGGCCGGGAGCGGCCGTGACCGGCCCGCAGCCCTCGGGGCGCCTCCCGGCCGAAGGCCGGGGGAGGCTGCTCGGCAAGGTCGTCGTCGTCACCGGCGCGGCCCGCGGCCAGGGCGCCGCCGAGGCCGAGGCGCTCGCCCGGGAGGGCGCCCGCGTCGTCGCCACCGACGTCGACCCCGCGAGCGGCTGCCGGCGCCTGGATGTCACCAGCGAGAAGGACTGGGCCGGACTCGCCGCCGACCTGCGCGAGGCGTACGGGCAGGTGCACGGCCTGGTCAACAACGCGGGCATCACCTGGCGCGCCCGCGTCGGTGACGTACGCCCCGAGGACATGGCCCGGGTCCACGCGGTGAACGTCACCGGCCCCCTCCTCGGCATCCAGCACCTGGCCCCGCTCATGCCACCCGGCTCCTCCGTCGTGAACGTCGGCTCCTCGGCGGCACTCACCGCCCACTACCCGGTCGCCTACACGACCAGCAAGTGGGCGCTGCGGGGCCTGTCGAAGACCGCCGCCCTGGAGCTGGGCCCGCGCGGCATCCGCGTCAACACCGTCCACCCCGGCTACATCGAGACCGGGATGACCGCCTCCGCCGCGCCGGCCTTCCGCGAGGCCAACGTCCGCGAGACCCCGCTGGGCCGCACCGGAACCGTCGGCGAGGTCGCCCCGCTGGTCGTCTTCCTGCTGTCGGACGAGGCGTCGTTCATCAGCGGAGCCGAGATCCCCGTGGACGGCGGACTGACCGCGCACGGCGGCGTCAAGTCCGTCTCCGACGCCCTGCGGCCGGAGGCCGGCGGATGAGGCGGCCCGACGGCGGGGCGGCCCTGGTCTCCGGCACCGCCCGCGGCCGGGGCCGGTCCGCCGTCCTGCCCGGCTCGGCACACTGAAAGGAACACGCACACCATGGACAAAGTGATCGGCAGCGCCGCCGAGGCGGTCGCCGAAATCCCCGACGGCGCCTCACTGGCCGTCGGCGGCTTCGGCCTCAGCGGCGTACCCGAAGTCCTCGTCCGCGCCCTGTACGCGCAGGGCGCGAGCGGCCTGGAGGTCGTCTCCAACAACTGCGGTGTGGACGGCCGGGGTCTGGGCATCCTGCTGGCCTCGGGCCGCATCGCCCGGGTGACCGGCTCGTACGTCGGCGAGAACAAGGAGTTCGCCCGCCAGTACCTGTCCGGCGAGCTGGAGGTGGAGCTGGTGCCGCAGGGCACCCTCGCCGAGCGCCTGCGGGCCGGCGGCGCGGGCATCCCCGCCTTCTACACCCCGGCCGGCGTGGGCACCCAGGTCGCCGCCGGCGGCCTGCCCTGGCGCTACGCGGCCGACGGGACGGTCGCCGTCGCCTCACCGCCCAAGGAGACCCGCGACTTCGCGGGCCGCCCGCACGTCCTGGAGCACGGCATCACCACCGACTTCGCGCTCGTACGGGCCTGGCGCGGCGACCGGCACGGCAACCTCTGCTTCCGCCGGGCCGCCGCCAACTTCAACCCCCTCGCCGCCATGGCCGGCCGCGTCACCGTCGCCGAGGTCGAGGAACTCGTCGAGCCGGGTGAGCTGGCCCCCGAAGAGGTGCACCTGCCCGGCATCTACGTGCAGGGGGTCGTGGAGCTCGACGCCGACGAGGCCGCCGACAAGCAGATCGAGCGCCTTCTGACTTCCGCATCTCCGACACGAGGGACGGTACGTTCCTGATGACCTGGACCCGCGACCGGATGGCCGCCCGAGCCGCCGCCGAACTCACCGACGGCTCCTACGTCAACCTCGGCATCGGCCTGCCCACCCTCGTCCCCGGCCACCTCCCGCCCGGCGTGCACGTCGTCCTGCACTCCGAGAACGGCATCCTCGGCACCGGCCCCTACCCCACCGAGGACGAGGTCGACCCGGACCTGATCAACGCCGGCAAGGAGACCGTCACCGTGCTGCCGGGCGCCTCCTTCTTCGACTCGGCGCTGTCCTTCGGGATGATCCGCGGCGGCCACATCGACACCGCCGTCCTCGGCGCCATGCAGGTCTCCGCCCACGGCGACCTCGCCAACTGGATGATCCCCGGGAAGACGGTCAAGGGCATGGGCGGCGCGATGGACCTCGTGCACGGGGCCCGACGCGTCATCGTCCTGATGGAGCACACCGCCAAGGACGGGAGCCCGAAGATCCTGGAGGAGTGCACCCTGCCGCTCACCGGCAAGGCGTGCGTCCACCGGATCATCACCGACCTCGGCGTCCTCGATGTCACCGACGACGGCCTCGCTCTCGTCGAGACCGCCCCCGGCGTCACCGTCGAGGACATCACCGCGCGCACCGGCGCCCCCCTGCTCCTGGGCAGCTCCACCGCAGCCTGCTGATCGGGAGGGGCTCGCCCGCCGGGGTGGGCCGCTCGGCCAACGGACAGCGGGTCGTCCGGCGGGGCGTAGAGGCCGGGCGTAGCGGCCGGGCTCCGAAGAGCCCCGGCTCTCTTACCACAACGGGGAAGCCCCGGGGCGGAAACAGCGTCATGACGGCTTGATCCGGCATTCAGGGTCTGTTTTCGGACAACGAGCCGTGTCTCGCGAGGTCCCAGACAACCCATGCGGCCCTCCAGCAACTCTCACGGACCGGAGACAGTTCCGCGATCAGATCAGGCACCCGGAAAACGAGGAATTATGACCAGATTCCCCCAAGCCCGTCCATGGCGTTCGGCGATCGCCGGCGCCGCGGCGATCACCGTGACCGCCGGCCTCGTCGCCGCCGCGCCCGACGCCGAGACGGAGCAGCCCGCGCCGAAGCTCAGTCTGATCGCCGCCTCGGGTTCGGTGACGCTCACCTCGTGGAAGGAGAGCCCCGGCGTCTACCTGGACCTCGGTACGTACGTCACCGCCGAGAACGGCCCCCTCGAACTCAAGGTGACCCGCAAGTCCTACAAGGACCCGGTCGTGGCCACGCAGGTCATCCGCGAGAAAACGAGGACCCGGACCAAGACCCTTCCCCAGGGCCTGGTGAAGGACTTCGCGGGACTGCCGGACTTCGCCCAGATCAAGATCACCGATGCGGCCGGCCGGACCGTGCTGAACAAGTCCGAGGCCTTCTGCCCGAACAACGCCTCCGGCCGGATACGCCCCGACGCCCCGGCCAGGTCGAAGTACCCCGAGAGCTGTCCCGAGAACCCGTTCACGCTCGGCTCGGTGTGGGGTGTCGAGAAGGGCTGGGCGTCCAACACGTACGCGGGCTACTACTCCGACCCGGTCGCCCTGCCGGCCGGGAAGTACACCGCCAAGGTGTCCGTGAAGAAGCGCTACCGCGAGCTGTTCGGCATGGAGAACAAGTCCCGGACGATCAAGGTGACCGTACGCGAGCGCAGCTACGAGGACGACACGGGCGCGGCGTCCGCCATGGCGCACGGGTCGCACGCGGCCGGGCACTCCGGTCACAGCGCGATGCGCGCGCCGGCGCCGGCCCCCGCGACGAGCGGGGCGGGACCGTCGTACAACGTGGGTCACGGGCCCTACACCCCCGCACCGCCGGCGCTCCCCTGGGCGCTCGGAAAGGAAGCTTTCAGGGCGGCCCGGGTGGGTGACAAGGCCGGGCAGACCGACGGTTCCCGGAAGGCTCCGGCGATGAAGCCCGCCGCGAAGCGGCCGACCGGCGCGCCGAACGTGCCGAACGTGCCCAAGCCCGACCTGCGTTCGCTGCCGGCCTACGGCATCACCACCGACAAGGGCGAGGGCAGCACGGCGGGCAAGGACTACCTGGCCTTCAGCGCCAACGTGTGGAACGCGGGTCCCGCACAGCTCGTGGTCGACGGCTTCCGCGCTCCGGGCAAGGAGGTGATGGACGCCTACCAGTACTTCTACGACGCCGACGGGAAGCAGGTCGGCTACACGCCGACCGGCACCATGGAGTGGGACCCCCGCAAGGGGCACGAGCACTGGCACTTCACCGACTTCGCCAGCTACCGGCTGCTCAAGGCCGACCGGAAGGAGACGGTCCGCAGCGGCAAGGAGGCCTTCTGCCTGGCCAACACCGACGCGGTCGACTACACGGTGAAGAACGCCAACTGGCACCCGGACAACACCGACCTGTCCACCGCGTGCGGCCAGGAGAGCTCCATCTCCGTCCGGGAAGTGCTCGACGTCGGCTCCGGCGACACGTACACCCAGGACCTCCCCGGCCAGTCGTTCGACATCACCAACCTGCCGAACGGCACCTACTACATCCAGGTGCTGGCCAACCCCGAGAAGCGGCTCAAGGAGACCAGCCTCACCAACAACAGCGCTCTGCGCAAGGTCGTCCTGGGCGGCCGGGCGGGCGCCCGTACGGTGACCGTGCCCGCTCATCACCTGGTCGACGCCAACTGACCCGGGCCTGACGGAACACACGCGTCGATGCCGGCTCCCGGGCTCCGTGCCCGGGGGCCGGCGTCGTGGGCGGGTCAGCCGGTGCGATCGCCGGCACCCGCGGCGCCGCCCCTCGGGGTCACCAGCCCCGACTCGTAGGCGAAGACGACCAGCTGGGCGCGGTCGCGGGCGCCCAGTTTGACCATGGCGCGGCTGACGTGGGTCTTGGCCGTGAAGGGGCTGATCACCATGTGGGCGGCGATCTCCTCGTTCGTCAGGCCGTGCGCGACCAGCGCCGCGACCTCGCACTCGCGCCGGGTGAGCGTCTCGAAGCCGGGGGCCGTGCGGCGGTCCGGCGGGCGGGCGGCGAACTCGGTGATGAGGCGGCGCGTCACGGACGGCGAGAGCAGCGCGTCGCCGCGGGCCGCGATGCGGACGGCCCGGAGCAGGTCGGCCGGTTCGGTGTCCTTGAGGAGGAACCCCGCGGCCCCGGCGCGCAGTGCGTCGAAGACGTACTCGTCCAGGCCGTAGTTGGTGAGGATGACGACGTGCACCCCGGCCAGCGCCGGGTCGGCGGCGATGTGGCGGGTGGTCTCGATACCGGTCATCACCGGCATCTGCACGTCGACGAGCGCGACGTCCGGGACGTGCCGGCGGGCGAGTTCGAGGCCCTGGCGGCCGTCGGCGGCCTCGGCGACGACCTCGATGTCGTCCTCGGCGGCCAGCAGGGCACGGAATCCCGCCCGCATCAGCGCCTGGTCGTCGACGATCAGTACGCGCAGCGGGCCGCTCACCGTGCCTCCAGGGGGAGTTCGGCGCGTACGCAGAAGCCGCCGCCGGGGCGCGGCGCCGCGTGCAGGGTGCCGCCGAGGGCGGTGACGCGCTCGCGCATGCCGGTCAGGCCGGTGCCCGGGACCGGCGGCCACCCGCCCGGCGCGGCCGGGTTCGCCGGGCCCTCGTTCTCGACGTGGAGGGAGAAGTGGTCCCGGGCATAGCCGAGCCGCACGCTCGTCTTCGCGCGGCCCGCGTGCCGGGCGACATTGGTGAGTGCCTCCTGGACGATGCGGTACGCCGCCCGGTCGACGGCGTCCGGCAGCGCGCGCTCGGGCCCGGTGACGGTCACCGACGCCGCGAGCCCGGCCGTACGGGCCCGCTCGACCAGTTCGCCGAGGCGGGCGAGCCCGCTGCCCGGCGGTACGGCGTCGTCCGTACGCAGCACCTCCAGCGTCGCCCGCAGCTCGCGCATCGCCTCGCCGCTCGCCTCCTGGATGGCGAGCAGCGCCTCCGGCACGTCCTCGCCCCGCTTGCGCGCCAGGTGCACGGCGACCCCCGCCTGGAGCTTGACGATCGAGATGGAGTGGGTGAGCGAGTCGTGCAGCTCGCGCGCGATCCGCAGCCGCTCCTCCCCCGCCCTGCGCAGCGCGGCCTCCTCCTTGGTCCGTTCCGCCTCGGCCGCGCGCTGTTCGGTCTGGTGGAGGTACGCCTGCCAGTTCTTGTCGATGAGTCCCGTGACGCCGGCGCTGAGGAACCAGCCGAGCAGCAGCAGCGACCGCTCGACCGCGTCCCCCGACGGGCTCGCGACGAAGAAGCCGACGAGGAAGACGGCGCTCACCCCGACCGCCACCGCCCGGTGCCCGACCCGGGTCACGGCGTGCACCCCGGCGATCACCGGGAACGCCGCCGAGGCACCCGGGCTCGCGTGTGCGGCGTAACCGAGCATGCAGGCCGCGGTGAAGAGCAATACCGGCACCGGGGCCCTGCGGTGCGCGGCGAGTGCCAGCGACCCCGCGGTGATCAGGACCACGTCGACGGCGGCGGGGTCCGGCCCCAGTGTGGTGAAGCCCGCCAGGAGGACCGCGCCGCCGATGACGGCCGCAAGTCCCGTGTCGATGAGCCCGGTTCGCCAGGCGTTCCCGTCCCGCTGATCCCCGCGCATGAACCGCACCCTAGACGCCGTTCCCGCCCGGCGCCTCCTCCCCGCAGACGGCTTTCTCCCTACTCCCGGGGAAGCAGCAGGGCCGCGGCGCCCCCTGCCGGGCGCAGCCGGCAGTGCCTCCCGCCGTACGACGACGGGGAGCCGGCCCGCGGGCGAGCATCGTCCCCATGACCGGACCTTTCCGCTTCACCTCGCCCGCCGCACCCGGCTCCGCGACCGGAGCCGCCGCCGCCGTCTACGCCCAGCTGAACACCGACTTCGGTGTCCCGGGGGCGTCCACCTTCGCCGTACTGTCCCCCTCCACCCCGCTGCTGACCGGATTCTGGGCGCTGCTCCGCGAGTCCCTGCTGGTGACGGGGCAGGCGTCCCGTACGGACAAGGAGCTGGTGGCCACCGGGGTGTCACTCGCCAACCACTGCCGCTTCTGCGTCAACGCGCACACACTGCTGCTGTACGCGGGCGGCGACCACGCCCTCGCGGAGACGATCGGGCGCGGTGAGACACCGGCCGGCCCTGCGCACGCCCGGCTGCTCCAGTGGGGAAAGGCGGTCGGCGCGGACGCCGGGCCGCCGCCGTTCCCGCCGGAGCAGGCCGCCGAGTACATCGGCACGGCCCTCACCTTCCACTTCATCAACCGGATCGCGTCGGCGCTGCTCGCCGACGTCTCCCTGGCGGGGAACGAGCAGAAACTCCGCTTCCTCGACACCGCGGCGGGCCGCCACCTCGCCCGCACCGTCCGGCGCGAGCTGCGCCCCGGCGACAGCCTGCCCCTGCTGGAGACGTCCGGGCCCGGACCCGCCTGGGCGGCGGCCGGGTCTCCCGTCGCCGTGGCGTACGGCGCGCTGCGCGAGGCGGCACTCACGGGCGCGGGCCTGCTGTCCGAGGACGACCGGGCGTACGTGCGCAAGACGGTGTCCGAGTGGGACGGTGTCGCGCCCGTACCGCCGGCCGGTGACTGGCTGCCCGGCCGGGAGGACCGCCCCGGCGCCCGGCTCGCGCTGCTGGCCGCCCTCGCCCCGGACCACATCGCCGGGGAGGACGTCACCGCGTGGCGGTCCCCGGTCCACACCGACCACTGTCTGGTGCATCTGGTCGCGTACGGCGCGATCACCGCCGTCGAGCGCATCGAGGAGAACCTGTGAATCCCGTGCCCCCCGCGCCTGTGAACCCCGTCGCCGAAGCGTGGGACGGGCCGGTCGGCGCGCACTGGGCCGAGCACCAGGACCGCTACGACGCCATGGTGTCCGACTTCGACGACGCGCTCTTCGCCGCCGCCGCGATCGGCGAGCGTGACCGCGTCCTGGACATCGGCTGCGGCAGCGGCCGGACCACCCGCCTCGCCGCGCGCCTCGCCCCGCGGGGCAGCGTCGTGGGCGTGGACATCTCGCGGCCGCTCATCGAGCGGGCGCGCGCCTCGGCCGGCCAGGCGCGGATCGTGTACGAGCTGGGGGACGCCCAGACCCATCCGTTCGCGCCGGCCGGCTACGACGTGGCGATCAGCCGGGGCGGGGTGATGTTCTTCACGGACCATACGGCGGCCTTCGCCCACATCGGCCGCGCCCTGCGCCCCGGCGGACGGCTCGCCTTCGTCTGCCCGCAGCCGGCCGGACCGGACGGCGAGGAGACCAGGACGCTGGGCCTGCTCGGCTCCCTGCTGGGCCGGCAGGACCCCCGGGACGTCGAGTTGCGGCGAGCCATGTCCTCCCTGTCCGTTCCCGCCCGCGTCCACGAGGTCCTGGAGCGGGCGGGCTACGGGCAGGTGACCGTCACCCCGGCCGCCGGGTCGACGGTCTGGGGCCGGGACGCGGCCGACGCCGTGGACTTCCTCCTGTCCCGCGCGGGTACGGGGGGCTCGGTGCCCGCGTCCACCCGCGCCGCGATGGAGGACGCTCTGCGCCCTTACGAGACGGGGCGGGGCGTGGTGATGCGGGCCGGGGTCTGGGTGGTCGGCGCGGTACGCCCGTAGGGAAGGCGGCGGGAGCGGGCCCCGCCGGCCCCGTGGGGGTGGTGCCGCACGGCGGATATTGAGATGCGGCGCCACCCGCTGCTCCGTAGGGTCGACACCCGTGGAACCGCTCAGTGAGAAACAGATCCGCTCGTCCTTCGTGAACTGCACCAAGGGCGAGGCGACCCGCCTCAGGCTGCCGCTCGGCTTCGCCGGGCTGCCCTGGGAGGACCTGGACTTCCTGGGGTGGGTGGATCCGGGCGCTCCGCTGCGGGCCCACCTCGTACTGCCCCGCGCGAACGGTCCGCTGGGCATCTCCCTGCGCGTTCCCGCCGTGGGCCGCACCAGCGCGGTGAAGTCCAGCCTCTGCCAGATATGCCTGACGGGACACGCCTCCTCCGGAGTCTCCTTGCTCGCCGCCCCCCTGGCGGGTGCGCGGGGCCGGGAGGGCAACACGGTCGGCATCTATGTCTGTTCCGACCTCGCCTGCTCGTTGTACCTGCGCGGCAAGCGGCAGCCCAAGCTGCGTTCCGGGCGCTACGAGGAGTCCCTCACCCTGGACGAGCGCATCGCCCGCATGACGGGCAATCTGGACGCCTTCGCGGCCAAGGTCACCGCGGGCTGAGGTCTGCTCCGCCCCGCTCGCCGTCCGCCGCACGCGCCCTCCCGGCGGGGGCTGCCTGCTTCCGGCCCACGCCGAGGATGACCGGTCCCGAGGCGAGGAGCCGGGAGGGGACGCTGTGCGTCATGCCGGCCCGCGGGGCCGCGAAGTCGTACGCCGTCCGGCGGCGCCGTTCCACCGGTACGGGGAGCGGGCCGTCGTCGACGAAGCGGCTGTCGGAGCCGGCCGCGCCGGGGGCGGGGCCCGACGCGGCCCTCCGGGCCGGGCACGCGGGGGCGGGGGACCCCTGGGAACGGTTGCGGTCACGGCGGGACCCTTCGCGGGTGACTCAGGAGCCGAGCGCGGGGATGACCTCGGCGCCGTACGCGTCGATCGTCGCTTCCTTCGCGTCGTGCATGTCGTAGACCGCGAACTGGTCGACACCGAGAGCGCGCAGCGCCCGGAGCTTCTCGATGTGCGCCTCGGCCGGTCCCAGCAGGCAGAAGCGGTCGACGATCTCGTCGGGCACGAAGGCGGTGTCCGGGTTCCCGGCCCGCCCGTGGTGGCTGTAGTCGTACCCCTGACGCTGCTTGACGTACGCCGTGAGGGCCTCCGGCACCAGGCCGGAGTCCTCGCCGTACCGGGCCACCAGGTCGGCGACGTGGTTGCCGACCATGCCGCCGAACCACCGGCACTGCTCCCGCGCGTGGGCGAGGTCCTCGCCGACGTACGCGGGGGCGGCGACGCAGATGGTGACGGACTCCGGGTCGCGTCCCGCGTCCGACGCGGCGGTGCGTACCGCCTTGATCATCCACTCGGTGAGGAACGGGTCCGCCAGCTGGAGGATGAACCCGTCCGCCTTCTGCCCGGCCAGTTCCAGCGCCCTGGGGCCGTACGCCGCCATCCACACCGGCAGCCGGCCGTCCTTCACCCACGGCAGCCTGATCCGCTGCCCTCCGATGTCCGCCTCCCGCCCCTCCGCCAGGTCGCGGATGACGCCGATCGCCTCGCCGAGCCGGGCCAGGGTGTTGGGCTTGCGGCCCGCCACGCGCATCGCGGAGTCGCCGCGGCCGATGCCGCACACGGTCCTGTTGCCGTACATCTCGTTGAGGGTGGCGAAGGTGGAGGCGGTGACCTCCCAGGTGCGGGTGGAGGGGTTGGTCACCATCGGCCCGACGATCAGGCGCTCGGTGTGTTCGAGGACGCGGCTGTAGATGACGAAGGGTTCCTGCCACAGCACGGCGGAGTCGAAGGTCCAGCCGTAGCGGAAGCCGTTGCGCTCAGCGCGCCGCATCAGGCCGACGACCGCCGATGCGGGCGGGTCGGTCTGCAGGACGAGTCCGAAGTCCATGACGTGGACCTCCCGGTTCGCTCGGGGTCAGTTCAGGTTCTGACAGGTGGATCGGGGCGTGTAGATGCCGTGCCCCGCCCGGCCGGTGAACTCGCGGCCGTCGATGACGGGTTCGCCGCGCGAGAGCACCGTCTCGACCTGCCCGGTGATCCGCTTTCCTTCGTAGGCCGAGTAGTCGACGTTCATGTGGTGGGTGGCCGCGGAGATGATCTGCTCGGCGTGCGGGTCGTAGATGACGACGTCGGCGTCGGCGCCCGGCGCGATCGTCCCCTTCTTCGGGTAGAGGCCGAACATCCGGGCCGGAGCCGCGCAGGCGATCTCGATCCAGCGGCGGCGCGAGATGTGCCCGTCGACGACGGCCTGGTGCAGGAGGTCCATGCGGTTCTCGACGCCCGGCAGCCCGTTGGGGATCTTCGAGAAGTCGCCCCGGCCGAGCTCCTTCTGGCCCGAGAAGCAGAAGGGGCAGTGGTCGGTCGAGACGACCTGGAGGTCGTCGGTCCGCAGGCCCCGCCAGAGCGCGGCCTGGTGCTCGCGCGGCCTCAGCGGCGTACTGCACACGTACTTGGCGCCCTCGAAGTCCGGCTCCGCGAGGTTGTCGGTGGACAGGAAGAGGTACTGGGGGCAGGTCTCGCCGAAGACGTTGAGCCCCTTGTCGCGGGCGGCGGCGATCTCGGCGACGGCCTCCTCGGCCGATACGTGCACGACGTACAGCGGGGCGTCCGCGACGCGTGCGAGCTGGATCGCCCGGTGGGTCGCCTCGGCTTCGAGGAGGACCTTGCGGACCTCTCCGTGGTGGCGCGGGTCGGTGCGGCCCTCGGCCAGGGCCTGCTCGACGAGGACGTCGATGGCGATGCCGTTCTCGGCGTGCATCATGATCAGCCCGCCGTTGCCGGCGGAGCGCTGCATGGCGCGCAGGATCTGCCCGTCGTCGCTGTAGAAGACGCCGGGGTACGCCATGAACAGCTTGAAGGAGGTGACCCCCTCCCCCACCAGCAGGTCCATCTCCTTGAGGGAGTGCTCGTTGACGTCGGAGAGGATCATGTGGAAGGCGTAGTCGATCGCGCACTTGCCGTCGGCCTTCGCGTACCAGGCGTCGAGCCCTTCCCGGACGGAGTGGCCGACGCTCTGCACGGCGAAGTCGATGACGGTCGTGGTGCCGCCCCAGGCGGCCGCCCGTGTGCCCGTCTCGAAGGTGTCGGAGGCGAAGGTGCCGCCGAAGGGCAGTTCCATGTGGGTGTGCGCGTCGACGCCGCCCGGGATGACGTACTTCCCGGTGGCGTCGATCGTGCGGTCGGCGGTCCAGGCACCGGCCGCGCCGCTGCCGTGGGAGGCGAGGGCGGCGATCCGCCCGTCCTCGATCAGGACGTCGGCGTGGATCTCGTCGGAGGCCGTGATGACGAGCCCTCCGCGGACAACGGTACGGTTCACGGTTCTGCTCCCTTCGGGTCCGGGAAAAGCGACGGGCGGAGCCGCCCCGGGAGGCGGCCGGCGGCGGCTCCGCGGCTCACTGCGCGTTCCTCAGCGCCTTCTCGAGGATGCGCGCGCCCTCCTCGGCCTCCGTGACGGTCAGGGTCAGGGGCGGGGCGATGCGCAGTACGGCGGTGTTGTGGCCGCCGCCCTTGCCGATCAGCAGGCCGCCCTCGCGCGCCGCTTCCAGTACGGCCGCCGCCGTCTCGGGCGCCGCCTCGTCGGTGCCGGGTTTGACGAGCTCGATGCCCGCCATCAGGCCCCGGCCGCGCACTTCGCGTACGCACGGCACACCGGCGGTGATCGCGCGCAGCCGCTCCAGGAGCAGGCCGCCGACGCGCCGGGCGTTGCCCTGGAGGTCGTGTTCCAGGAGGTAGTTGAGGTTGGCGAGGCCCGCCGCCATCGTGATGGGGCTGCCGCCGAAGGTGGAGATGGAGTGGGCGTCGAGGCAGTTCATGACCTCGGCGCGGGCGACGACGCCGCCGATGGACATGCCGTTGCCGATGCCCTTGGCGAAGGTGAGGATGTCCGGCGGGCCGTTCTGGGCGTGTGCCTGCCAGCCCCAGAAGTGTTCGCCCGTACGTCCCCATCCGGTCTGCACCTCGTCGGTGATCCACAGGATGCCGTGCCGGTCGAGGACCTCGCGGAACGCGGCGTACAGGCCGTCGGGCGGTGAGGTGAAGCCGCCGACGCCCTGCACGGGCTCGGCGAGGAGCGCGGCGACGCGGCCGCCCGCCTGGCCGAGGAGGTCTTCGAGGTCGGCGACGCACGCCTCGATGAACTGGGCGTCGGAGAGGTGGGCGTACGGGCCCCGGCAGCGGACGGCTCCGTGGACGTACAGCGTCTGGAGCGGGGAGAGGCTGGTCGGGGACCAGGCGCGGTTGCCGGTGACGGACACGGTGGAGAAGGACCGGCCGTGGTAGCTGTTGCGCATCGCCAGGATCTGGTTCGAGCGGCGGTACGTCGTGGCGAGGAGCAGGGCGGTGTCGTTGGCCTCGGTGCCCGACGTGGTGAAGAAGACCCGGGCGTCGGGGATGCCGGAGAGGGCGGCGACGCGCTCGGCGAGCTCGACCATGGGGCGGTTGAGGTAGAGCGTCGAGGAGTGGATGAGGCGGCCGGCCTGCTCGCTGACGGCCTTGGTGACCTCGGGGAGCGCGTGGGCGGTCATGGTGGTGAGGATGCCGCCGAAGAAGTCGAGGTAGCGCCTGCCGTCGGCGTCGTGGACGTACCGGCCCTCGCCGTGGGTGATCTCGATCGGCTGCCGGTAGTAGAGCGAGACCCAGTCGGGGATGACGGCCTTGTGGCGGTCGTGCAGGTTGATCGCCTGGGTCACGGGTTCACCAGTCCTTCGTACGCGTCGGGCCGGCGGTCCCGGTAGAACGCCCATTGCTGACGTACTTGCTCGATGAGATCGAAGTCCAGGTCCCGGACCAGGAGTTCTTCTTCCTTGTCGCCGGCCCTCTCGCCGACGAACTGGCCGCGCGGGTCGACGAAGTAGCTGGTGCCGTAGAAGTCGTTGTCGCCGTACTCCTCCTGGCCGACGCGGTTGATGGCGGCGACGAAGTACTCGTTGGCGACGGCGGCCGCGGGTTGTTCCAGCTGCCAGAGGTGGGCGGAGAGGCCGCGGTGGGTGGCGGAGGGGTTGTAGACGATCTGGGCCCCGTTCAGGCCGAGTTGGCGCCAGCCCTCCGGGAAGTGGCGGTCGTAGCAGATGTAGACGCCGACCTTGCCGACGGCCGTGTCGAAGACGGGCCAGCCCAGGTTTCCCGGCTTGAAGTAGAACTTCTCCCAGAACCCCTTGACCTGGGGGATGTGGTGCTTGCGGTACTTGCCGAGGTAACTGCCGTCGGCGTCGATCACGGCGGCGGTGTTGAAGTAGAAGCCGGACTGCTCGCGCTCGAAGACGGGGACGACGATCACCATGCCGGTCTCACGGGCGAGTTCCTGCATACGGCGTACGGTCGGGCCGTCCGGGACGGCCTCCGCCCACCGGTAGTGCTCGGGCTCCTGCACCTGGCAGAAGTACGGGGCGTTGAAGACCTCCTGGAACCCTATGATCTTCGCGCCCTGCCGGGCCGCCTCGCGGGCGTGCTCCTCATGTTTGGCGATCATGGATTCGGTGTCGCCGGTCCAGGTCGCCTGGACGAGCGCGGCGCGTACGACGTTGGCCATGACTTGTCTCCTTCAACGGGACGTCAGAGACCTTCTACGCCCGTAGATTCGGGACGTAGAGGGATGAACGTAAGCCCCGGCGGGGAGTGGGGCAAGACCATCGCCGTCAACCCGCAGAGTCGATCACGTTTCGCACCCGAGGGGGTGACACGGGGAGGCCGCGAGGTTCACGGCCTCCGCGGCGTTCACGGCGCGGCGCCCGCCACCCGCAGGGCGTGGACGACGGCCCGGTACCGGCTCTGGGACACCCGCCGCGCGGTGTCGAGCAGCAGCGGGGAGAGGCGGCGCGGGTCGGTCCGGGCGGCCTGGGCGACGTCCTCGGGCGTACGTACGTGAACGAACGCCTCGGCCAGCGCCCGCACTTCGCGCTCGTGTCCGCCCGAGCCGTCCAGGGCGAGCAGCGCGGCCGCGATCTCGGCGGCGGGGCGCGCGACGCCCTGCCGCAGCAGCTGCCGGCCGTCGTCGGCGAGCCCCGCGGCGCCGAGTGCCCCGGCGACGGCGGCGACCCGGTCGGGCGGCAGCGAGGCCACCTCCCAGAGGAGGGTGGCCCAGTCGGCGCCGAGCCCGGCATGGTGCAGGGCGGCGGCGAGCGCGGGCAGCCGCACCGGGGGCCAGCCGGCGGCCTCGCAGAGGAGCACGTGCGCCTCACCGGTACGCCCCTGGACGCGCAGCCGCACGAGCACGGCGACGGTGCCGGCGACGGCGCGGGTGTCCCGGGCGGGGTCCGCGGTGTCCGTCACGGCGGCTGCCTCCGGCTCCTCCATCCCGGCGTACCGGGCGCCCCGGGGAGCGGCGTTCCGGGCGGGAGGCGCCGCGGGCACGGCGGACACAGCGCTCCCGTCGTCGTCGAGCCCGGCGTAGCGGGCCCCGCGGGGGCGCCGTCCGGGAGCGGTGACGCGGCCGGGGCCGGCGGACCCCCTGGCCCCCGGTTGCCCTCCGGGCGTGTCCTCGATCACCGCACGGGCCGGACCGGGCCGGGCCGGGTACGTCGGTGCGGCGGCTTCCGGCCCCTCCGGGGCGCCGGCGGCCCCGGGCGCCTCCCCGCGGAACCACGAGCCCGGGGCCGGGGGGCGGGCCGGGAGACGTTCCCGGGGCGGCGGGGGCGGTGCGTCCAGGGCCGCCAGGCGCGCGCTCAGCTCCGCACAGCGGGCCGTCGCGCGTTCGTGGTCGTCGCGCGCCCATGCCAGCCGGACGTCGAGCCCCTGCCCGTCAGAACCGCCGGACGGCTCCCGCAGGCGCAGCGCCAGCTCCCGCTCCTGTCCGGCGGCGTACGCCTGCTCGCGCCGCGTCGCCCCGAGCCGCTCCACCAGCGCCTCGCGTCCGCCCGGCCGCCGGTCGTGCGCGGCGGCCGCCGCCGTGTGCAGCTTCCGCGCGCGTACGGCCGCGCGCTCGGCGGCTGCCGTGCCGTGCCGTGCGGCCAGGTCCTGGAGGAGTGCCTCCAGGACGTCTCCCGGCGGGAGCTCGGCACCGGCGAGCCAGGCGCGCATGCCCTCGGGGTCGCGCCGCCCGAAGACGCCGCACCAGCCGGCGCCCGTGTCGACGAGCGCCGTCAGTTCGCGCAGACAGCGCGCGAACTCCTCGCCCGGTGAAGCGTGTTGACCTACCGCCATAGCCGCCCGCCCCTGCCGCCCACCCGCAACCGTCCGGTCCGATCCGGTCCGCAGGCATTGGACCGCAGTCGTGTTACGGCGCCGCTACGGGCGGTTTTCGCGCGAGGCGCAGACTCCTCATGGCGGTCGGGGTCAGAAGCTGATGGCGATACCGACGTGCGGGCGCTTGCCGAGCCGGACGATCATGGCGGGCACATCGGTGAGCCAGAACTGCCAGGTGTACTTGCGCGCGAGGAGCCTGCGCGCCGCGCGCAGGCCGTCCGCGTCCAGCAGCCGCGCGGTGCCCTCGGCGGACGGCGCGCCGTCCTTGACGCGCCCGCGCACGTCGCACGCCGCCACCACGACCCGCTTGTCGTTGCGCAGCCGCTTGACCTTCCAGGAGTCGGCCCTGGTCCATACGTAGAGTTCGGTGCCGTCGGAGGCGGCCCACACCGGCGTGGCGACCCCGGTGCCGTTCTTGCGGAAGGTGGTCAGGCTGACGTACGGGCTGCGGCCGAGCACGGCGAGCGGGTCGTCCTGGTCGGAAGTCATGCCCGTGAGACTACGCCGTACGCCGCCCGGGCCCCGGCCGGCTCCGGCAGGCGCTCCCCGCTCCGGGCGCGGCTCACACCGGGACCAGGGCGCAGCGGGCCGCGACGTCGTCCATCGACAGGCCGAGTGCGCCCGCCAGCGCCGCCACCGTGAAGAAGGCGGGGGTCGGGGCGCGGCCCGTTTCGATTTTGCGGAGGGTCTCGGGGGAGAGACCGGCGCGGGCCGCGACGTCCACCATGGTGCGGTCGCCACGCGCCTGCCGGAGCAACTGGCCCAGACGCTCGCCGCGTTCGCGCTCTTCGGGGGTGAGGGGGGTACGTACCATGACGTCATTCTAATACCGCCAAGACCGATACGGTAATGGGCGGGGCCGAGATCAGGACGGACCACTCGGCGGACGCGACGCGGGAGGCCGGTGCCTCGCAGCCCTTCCTGGACCACCGCCCGGACTGGGCCCCTCCCCTCCCCCGCCGTCATCTGCACCTCCGTCAACGACGCGATCGTCACCTTCAGCGTCGGCGGCACCGCCCACGCGAACGGCCACGGCATGGGCCGCGCGCCCCGCACGAGGGTCCCGGGGCGCCGAACGAGGGCCGTGCGGGGCGCGGCCCCGTCCTGCGTCACGGCACGGCGCCGGCCATCGGGCCGCTGCTGATCGGCGGCGGCCGGGACGCGTGCTGCCCCCCCGTTATGTTCTTGGCGGTCCTGCAATGGGACCGCTGGCCTCCGGGCCCGGCATGACTGTGTCCCCCTGTCGAAGGCATGACCTGGGGGGTGGTGTCACCGGGCCCGGTAGGTGCCGTCGGAGACGCTGATGAGAGGTCCGGCCACTGCCCGGTCCGGCGCAATGCCGGACGGCTCGCGGGCGGCAGGTCTGCATAACGTGGATGCGCGCGTACGACACCAACGCCGAGGCCGGCACCGTGAACACCCCTTGGGGAGAGGGAGAGTAACGATGCTCGACACCACCGAGGTGGGCGTCTTTCTGGGGCTGGACGTCGGCAAGAGCGCCCATCACGGGCACGGGCTGACTCCGGCAGGGAAGAAGGTCTTCGACAAGCAGCTGCCCAACAGCGAGCCGAAACTGCGGGCCGTGTTCGACAAGCTGACCGCGAAGTTCGGAACCGTGCTGGTGATCGTGGACCAGCCCGCCTCCATCGGGGCCCTGCCCTTGACCGTCGCCCGCGACGCCGGTTGCAAGGTCGCCTACCTGCCCGGACTGGCGATGCGCCGGATCGCCGATCTCTACCCGGGCGAGGCGAAGACCGACGCGCGTGACGCCGCGGTGATCGCAGACGCCGCCCGCACCCTGCCCCACACCCTGCGCTCGCTGGAACTCACCGACGAGATCACCGCCGAGCTCACCGTCCTGACAGGCTTCGACCAGGACCTCGCCGCCGAGGCCACCCGCACCTCCAACCGCATACGGGGCCTGCTCACCCAGTTCCACCCCAGCCTGGAACGCGTCCTGGGCCCCCGCCTGGACCACCAGGCCGTCACCTGGCTCCTGGAGCGCTACGGGTCCCCGGCCGCGCTGCGGAAGGCGGGCCGACGACGGCTCATCGAAGTCATCCGGCCGAAGGCGCCGCGCATGGCCGCCCGGCTGATCGACGACGTCTTTGCCGCTCTGGACGAGCAGACCGTCGTCGTTCCCGGCACGGGCACCCTGGACACCGTCATTCCGTCCCTGGCCCGCTCCCTCGGGACTGTCCACGAACAGCGCCGGGCCCTGGAAGCCCAGATCAACACCCTGCTGGAGGCCCACCCTCTTTCCCAGGTCCTGACCTCGATGCCCGGCGTCGGCGTCAGGACCGCCGCAGTCCTGCTGACCACCATCGGCGACGGCACCAACTTCCCCACCGCCGCCCACCTCGCCTCCTACGCCGGCCTGGCCCCCACCACGAAATCGTCCGGCACCTCGATCCACGGCGAACACGCACCCCGCGGCGGAAACCGGCAGCTCAAACGTGCCATGTTCCTCTCCGCCTTCGCCTGCATGAACGCCGATCCCGCCTCCCGCACCTACTACGACAAGCAACGCGCCCGCGGCAAAACCCACACCCAAGCCCTCCTCCGCCTCGCCCGCCAACGCATCAGCGTCCTGTTCGCGATGCTCCGCGACGGAACCTTCTACGAGCCCCGCACCCCCGCCGTCACCCTCGCAGCATGAACACGACTAACGACCCCAAAAACGACGGCACCGTCTTGACGAACGACATAGAGGCACCCCCCCCCCGAATCATCAGCACTTACACAGACCTTGGGACGCAACCCGATACCCTGCACGTAGAAAGTGCCCTCCGCCTGGACCGACAGAACCCCTCAGCAAGGTTCATCACGCCAGGTCAGGAAAAGCACTTTCGCGCTTCCACCTCGACAGCCGCCACACCCAACCGAAACGGCGAGGCTAAGGTTCTGCGGCTCAGAGGCTCCGCTCCCCGCGCACGCGGGGACGGTCCCTGGGCCGAGGACGACACCCGCGACGACGTGATCTGCTCCCCGCGCATGCGGGGGTGGTCCCCGGAGCCAGCCCGGCCAGCGGTCGTCCGGCTCGCCCCGTCGCGGGAGTCCTCGGAGGCGTGATCGGGGACGTTCGGGTCGGCCACGGTCGCGTGTCTGGCGAGGGCCTCATCGCCGTGGCGCCGATTGGGCCCCAGATCACCGAAACGGGCGGCGCCGAACCGCCAGAGTTGACGCCCGGCCCGGCGACGTCAGTTAACCACCCCGCTGCTGGGGGCCTGCTCAGGAGAGGGCGGTCGGTTTGCGGGGCGGCGGGACGGCCCGGAGTAATTCCCACAGGGGGCGTGAGCCGGACGCCCACACGCCGAGGGTGTGGCGGTCGACCACGTGGAGGCGCTGCTGCTTGGCGAAGGCCACGGCGGGCGCGGTCACCCGGCCGTTCGTCACGATCACCGCGATGTCGGCACTGTGGACCTGGCGGGCGGTGCCGTTGAGCACTTGAAAGTCCGGCGTGCCGACCGCGGAGCCGGCCAGGCCGTTGCGCCGGTGTTTGCACTGGATCACCCAGCGTCGCCCGTAGGGATCGGTGGCCTTCACATCAGCACCCAGGTCCCCGCCACCACCCACCCGGACGGCGTCCCGGCAGCCGTCACGGCGCATCAGGCCCCGCACCGCGTCCTCGAACCGGGAGTGGTGCAGGGCGTCCAGCTGGGACAGCCCGTATCGCAGGCCCTGTGCGTGGACCGCTTCCCACCGCGCTCTCTGCTGCTTTTGGTAGAGCCAGCCGCCGCCGGTCAGCATCGCGAGCGTGCCGATGACGACCAGGATCCACCAGTGGGCCAGCAGCCAGTTGATGACAGCCACCACCAGGGTGACGGTCAGGGCCGTGGCCACGAGGAGAGCGATCAGCCCGTCATCCGCATGCTGCCGCCGCTTGCCCGGCTTGCGGGGACGCCGCCCCGTCGGCGAGCGCCTGGCCGTCGTCGCCCTCCCCTTACGTCCGCGGGGGTTCATCGGCTGGCCTGCGTGACGCCGCTCGCGAGCTGCCCCAGGATGTCCAGGATTCCCTGGCCGACCGGGGTGGGAGCGAGCAGAACGCCCAGCGCCAGGATGATGACGGCAGTGGTTCTCTCCTCGTTTCGGCTGCGGGCCTGCGTACGGCGCCGCAGCCGGAAGAAGACGATAACCGCGAGCAACACCGCCACATTGATCGTCAGCAACCCTCGGACCTCCCACCAGACCACGACCGTCCTCAAGAGTGCAGCGGGCGCTCACCCCAGCTCTCTTGTGTAGCCGGGCTTCAGCGGTGTCGGAGGCAGGTTGCAGACGAATGGCACAAAGCTGTCGGGCCTGGCCGAATACCGCGCGCTGGATCAGTCGTGGACATGCACGGTGACGTACAGGGCTGCTTCCTGCTGCACGCTCCGCTCGCCCAGCAACATTTGCAGGGTTTCGCGGCTCGTGCCAGACGTCAGCCCCGTGACCGGGGAGCCTGTTCGCTGTCTCACGGCGTGTCGAACGCCTGGCGCCTCAGCCGTACGTCGGACGGCCGATGGCGGAACCGGAGTTTGAGGGACATCCGTGTCAAATCATTGCAGGGTCTCGCCGCTCGTGACATGTCGATCTTGCGTGACCTGGGCGTTCCTGGCTGCCTCACGGCCTTGTCACCCATGATCAGTCTCAAATCCGTGGCATTTCCTCGCGAGGGCGAGGTCGAGGTCGAGGTCGAGATCAGGCGGCTTGCCCGTGTCGGCCGAGTACACCACGCTGAGCCCCGAGCACGAGGACTGCCGGCGAGCCCAGATCGCGCACCGATGATTTTCCCGCGCCGCGCTGGTCTATACGCCGGACACCCACGGACGGAAGGCTGGGCCATGCGGAAACTGATCTACGGCATGAACCTGACTCTGGACGGCTACATCGCCGCGGCCGGCGACGACATCGGCTGGAGTGGACCGCCGAGCCACGAGCTGTTCCAGTGGTGGCTCGACCATGAGCAGGCGAGTGGCCTGTCGCTGTATGGGCGCAAGCTATGGGAGACGATGAGCTCCTACTGGCCGACCGGCGACCAGCAGCCCCATGCCACCCCGGCGGAGATCGAGTTCGCGCGGAACTGGCGGGACACGCCGAAGGTGGTGTTCTCCTCGACGATCGACAAGGTCGACTGGAACACCCGCCTGGTCACCAGCGACGCGATTGCCGAGATCACCCGGCTCAAGGCCGAGGACGGCGGCCCAATGAACATCGGCGGCGCGACGCTTGCCGGGGCGGCCATGCGCGCCGGGCTGATCGACGAGTACGTGATCGCCGCCCATCCGGTCCTGGTGGGCGGCGGCACGCCGTTCTTCACCGCGCTGGGCAGCTGGGTGAACCTGAACCTGGTGGAGACGCGGACGTTTCCCGGCGGCGTGGTCCTGACCAGGTACGAGACGAGGCGCTGAGCAGCTTCCCGCTGTCTCACGGATTGGATGGGTGTTTCCTCCCACCGTCGCGGCGATCTCCCCCACCGCACCCCCAAGCAATGCTCCGTGAGCTTACTTTTCAACCTCTGCCTCGATCAGTTTTTGGCTGGTCGAGGCAGACAAGAGAGCTCGCACGGAGGTGAGTGCCAGCTCTCAATCTTCATGCGACACACCGAGGTCGTGGCGCATAGCGGTTCTCATAGTTCGGAGCATCTCCCAGACCTCGTACTGGGCATGGGCCGCGGTCTCCATCGTTTCGCCTGGTTCGGGGGCACCGCGTTCGAGGCGCTTGACCTGGCCGTAGACCTTGTTCAGGGCTTGGTTGACGACACTCGCTCGCCTGAGTACTTCTTCGGAGGCGATCATCTGTGCTTCGGAGTATCGATCGCGGTGCGCCTTCTTCGCCTCCTCGAGTGCGTCGCTGTCGGCCTCCTCCACACCGCGTTCCCTCATGACGTGCAGGTGGCGGTTGAGTTCGGTAGTGAACTGCCGAGCATCCCGGTTGAGTTCCACATAGCAGGTGCGTCGCAGCGAACGGGCCTCGCGAACCTCCTCATGGTCTCGAACGAGCTCTATCTCCAGGCGCTTCGCTCGTTCGGAGCCGCGCTGGGTGAGCAGCGCCCCTCCCAGGGTTCCCGCGACGCCTGCGACAGCGATGATCACTGAGCTGAGATCCACCGACGTACCCCGTGAAATTCTTCGGCCTCGTGCCCGCTGCACATGGCCCAGGCCGTCAAGTTTGCCGCTCCTCGGTGCGCCGGGGCTTAGTGCCCTTCTTGTGGTGGGCGGGGCGGCTGTATGCCTCGCCGGTGGCGAGGACTCTGCCCACGTCATGGCGGGTGGCTTGGCGGCGGTTCTTCGAACTCGGCGGCCGGCCTGGTCCGGGCCGGGACGGTTTCGCTGCACCGGCTGGTGACCCGGTCTTCGCATGCAGGTTTCTGAAGCCTCTACGGACGCGGGCGGGTGTCAGTCTGTTCGGTTCGGCCGGCCTTTCCCATGGCCTCCGCAGTCGGCAGATACGGCTCGACGAACTCCCACTGGTCATCGCTAAGTTGCCTACGCGTCACGCCTCCAGTCCTGCCCCGCTTCACCGCACCCGGAGGACGAAACCAACCAATTGATCACAACGACATACAGGCCCTAGCGGGGAGCCGTGCCGCTCGGGGTCGGCACGGCTCCCCACCAATGGGGGTAGCAGCCCGCTCGGTCCTGTCAGTGATGCGCGGGCTCCCCCCTCCTACTCCATGGCCGAACCACGGCCTGCGCGACCACCCACCGAGCCCTCCACGGCGCCCTGGAAGCTCCCGGAGGACATCCCCGGACCCGGGACCCGGCCCACCAGGCCCCGCGCCTCCCGTACGGGCCGCACGCGCCCGCCCACGCACCCACCGCCCGCACCCCCGGCCAGGTCACCGGCGGACAACGGCGACCATAGAGACGACCAGGGCCACCCCGCCGTACAGGAGGCCCAGCAGGGCCACCACCCACGGAGCGGTAACCGGAGGAGCGGCCGGAACGGCGGGCGTGGCCGGAGCAACGGCCGGGGCAGGCGAAGCCGCGGCCGGGTCCGGTGCGGCGGCGGGCTGGGAGGGGTTCGAAACGGCAGTCATGGTGTTCCCCCATCGGGATCGGTACGGAGCGCTCCGGTTGAGCGCGGGGCCACGGTCCGCGATCCGGACCGCTCGTTCGAGTTCTCGCGAAAATCCGTTCCGGCCCCCGCAGGCGGTTCCTGACGGAGCGTGGAGCAGATTCGCGAACGCTTGACGAACGGGTGTCGCGGGGGGGGGTGGCAGCACCGTCGGGCACCGGGGGGCTAGACCCGCAAGCCCGGTTCGAGGGACCCCAGATTTCCGACGCGGCGGGCCGTATTCAAGAAATCTGGCCGACGAGGTTCGCGACGCGGATTCCTTGAATGGACGACGCGGCAGTGCTACGGGCCACCCCCTCGTGAAGTCTTCGAGCAAGTTGAACGCCCGGTACACGAGCGGAAGGGAGTCAGATACCCGCGAGCTCCCGAACCCGCCCCTGGCGCGGCCAGCCACCGGGATGCGATGTACCGCCTTCGTGGCAGTGAGCCACGTGCACGTACCGCTCCCACGCCAGCCACCGAGACACAAAACACCACTTCATGCCAGCAACCGGCCATCACCATGAACCAGGGATCTGCAAAAACGCCCTACCCGATCAGCCGGCACTGCCACCAGCTCACCGACCTGAAGCCGACACATCGCACCTGCGCCTTCAGAATGCAGGCATGACCAACGCACCGAACCGATCGTCCACGGCCCGCTCCCCCCTCGTCGACCTGCTCGGGCTGCAACCCCATGTGGAGGGCGGCTGGTACCGGGAGACCTGGCGCACCGAAGGCGTCGCCACCCCCGAGGGCTATCCCGGGGACCGGGCCTACGCCACCGGCATCTACTTCCTGTTGCACCCCGGCGAGAGCTCGGCCTGGCACCGGGTGCGCTCCGACGAGCTGTGGCTCTGGCACCGGGGCGGGTCGCTACGGCTCTCCCTGGGCGGACCGGGCGAGCGCCCCGGCAAGACACCCGAGGAGTTGGTGCTCGGGGCGTCGGTGGAGACCGGCGAGCGCCCACAGGTCCTGGTCCCGGCCGGCCACTGGCAGTGGGCCGAGCCGCTGGGCGACGAACCGGTGCTGGTCTCCTGCGTGGTCGCGCCCGGCTTCGCCTACGAGGACTTCGAGCTGCTGGAAGGCGACCGGGAGAGCCGCCGGGAGGACGATGAGCGGGAGGGATGAATGACCGGAGCCGTCGCCTACGAGAGGTGAGCGGCGGCTCCGGCGGGATGCCGTGCCGGAGGACCTGACGATCCGCCCCACGATTAGCCTGGCTGAGAGTCCTGATCGGTGGGCGGGTTCGGGAGTTCTGCTGCCGGGCTGCCGACACCGTCCTCGCGGGAGGCCGGCCCGGCAGCGTTCACCAGCCGACCAGGTCCATGGACCTTCGCGCGAGCCAGTCCGTAAAAGACACGGGCTGACCATCCAGGTTCAGAGGCAGGATCTGGTCGCAGGTGGCCCGGCCGTCGAACCACAGTGAGCCGTGGTGCGGACCGGTGACAACGAGCAGGGTCGAGAAGCCACAGCCATTGTCCTGGATGAATACAGCACCGGACGTCTTGTGCTCCTGGAACACCTCGTATTCGGCGTCCCACTGCTCACACGCTGCCTGGTAGGCAGTGTGGTCCGGGAAGTCCTCCGGCAGCGGCTCGCGCGCGTCCAGTTCGACCTCGTAGGCACGGTAGGAGTCGGGATGCGGGAAGGCGGTGGTGAGCAGGTCGTAGTTGGTTTCCGAGTCCCCATGCCAGCCCCAGCCCGCCGCAGATCGGCATAGACGCTTCACCGCGCCGCCGGCGTCCTGCCGGAGCAAGTACTCGCGGTACTGGTCCGGGAACGCGATGCCCAGCTCCGCCTCCGCTTCGCAGATTTCCGCTTCGGACAGCGGCGCCGCCGGGCAGGCGCCCTGCCGCGAGGGGGGAGAGCTGAGCTCGTCAAAGCGCCGCCCCCGGGCCATGCGTTGTGCTTCCGCTATCCAGTCGGTCGTCATACAGGTGAGGTTAGACCGAGCGGTTTGTCGGACTCTGCTGTGACCTGGGAGCGCCCCGCCAGGTTCTCAAGGTGTGAAGAACAAGCAGGCTCGTGCTGTCATGCCGCATCGTGCGTTCTGCGGCATCTCGGCTCAGCATCTCGGGGAATTGATTGCCGAGCACGCGACACGCTGGGATGCACGATGCGAGTCAGACCGACACGAGCGGCGGCGTGGCGCCCGGAAGCGGAAGGGCGGCGCCGGACCGAAGTACGAACTCGTCCTCACCGGCCGGGTCCTGGTGACGCTCGTTCACCTGCGGACGGGACTGACCCACGAGGCGCTCGGAGCGATCTGCAGCGTGGGATCTTCCGCCATCGGGCGGGCGATCCACGAGATCCGTCCGCTGCTGGCCACGCGTGGATTCGCAGTGCCCGACCGGCCCGGCCTTCGGCTACGAACACTGGAGGACGTGTTCGCCCATGCCGCGGCCGAGAACGTCACGCTGAGGCTCGATGGCACCGAGACCCAGGTCCGCCGCCCCCAGGCACGCCGCCCCGGACGCCGAGCCTTCGTCTCTGGCAAGCGGAGGCAGAACACGGTCAAAACCATCAGGATCAGCGACCACCAAGGCCGCACACTGTAGTCCGGCGCCACCCGGCCCGGGCGGATGCATGACCAGACCGCCGTGCGTACCGAGGGCATCGCGGAGCAATTCCGGCAGACCCCGGCGTGAGAGCCGAGGTCGACGAGGACTACCGAGGTCTGGCCAACGAGCTCCCCGACCAGGTCAGCGCACCGCCCATAAAGCCGAAGGACATCAACAATGCACCGCTGACCGAGCGGTACGGATGGCGCGAGATGCGCCGTTGTCAATCCTCTCGACGGATCTGCGTTGAGCATGCCAACGCCGAGCACGACAGTGGCGCCCGCTCCAGCGGTACACCGGACGCCGTGAGGAGTACGCCGAGACTCACCGCGCCATCGCCGGCCTGGTCTCCGACCGAGCAGCCAAGCGGGCCACCGTGTACAACTCGGCCGCCGAACTCGTGCTCGTCCACACCACGGCCTACTGAATCATCCGCCGGCCGAACGACCGGCCAAGCACGGCCCAACATCAATCGCGGGGCAGCCCGTAAGAAGTCAAGCCGGCCTCCTCGGAGTCGGCTTGTGGGCGAGGAAGCTGGCGATCTTCCACTTCAGCTCCTCATCGGGCTCCTGCACCAGTTGAGCGTCGAGGGTGAACCCGGCCTGGTTCAGCAATCGTGCGAGCCGGCCTGTGGGCAGGCGATAGGACTCGAAGGTCACGGGGTGGCCGCCGTAGGCCTGTGCGGGGCGCCGATGCTCACCGGAACCCACGTGGCCGACGAGGAGAAGATGTCCACCCGGCGCCAGGGTGCGGTGGAACTCGGCGAACACGACTGGCAGCAGCTCCGGAGGCGTGTGGTGGGTGGAGTAGAAGGCCAAGATGCCCCCGAGCACGTCGTCTGCGAACGCCAGGGCGGTGATGGAGCCCACCGAGAACGGCAGGTCGGGATAGGCGGTTCGCGCGAGTTCGATCATCTTCGGAGACACATCGATGCCGATTGGCGACACCCCGAGGCCAGCCAGGTGTGCCGTCACTTTGCCTGGACCGCAGCCCAGGTCTGCGACCGGTCCTCGGTCAGATGCCTGTACGAGTTCAGCGAACGTGGTCAGCATCGAGCGTGACAACGGGTCCAGCTCGGATGGCGGCTTGACGAGGGCGGAGTAGGCGTCAGCCACGGTGTCATACGACTCCCGGACAGCGGCAAGGTAGGAAGGCTCATCGGTCATGGGGCGAATCTAGAGGGGTGCACTGACATGCCCGTGCCGGCTTCCGGATCACGCGGCTGCTTGCAGGAGCGGTGCGAAAGCGCGCTGTCCGTCGAAGTACTGCCGGGTCTGGAGGCAGTGGTGGAACTGGCCGAGGAAGCGGTTGAGCAGGTGACGCCGAACGGCGTTGTGCCAGTCTCCGTGCTCGCGTCGGCGGCGGTAGTGGGCGCTCGCTCCGGGTGAGGCCTGGAGGGCTGAAAATACCCAGAGGAAGCCGGCGTGCATGAGCCGGTTGTTCTTGACGAAGCGGCGGCCGACGAAGCGTTTCTTGCCGGGGGCCCGGGTGATCGGGGCGGAGCCGGCGCAAGACTTCAGAGCTCTGGCGTCGGCGAAGCGGGGCCGGTCGTCGCCGGTCTCGGCGAGAACACGGGCTGCGAGCAGGGGGCCGAGGCCGGGGAAGCTGAGCAGGATCTCGCTGTCGGCGTGCTGCTTGAAGGTGGCTTCGGCTGCTGCGACGAGGTCGTTCGCGGCCTGGCAGGTGGCGTCCAGCTGCTTGAGCAGTGCCAAGAGCTGGTGGCCGAAGGCGTCCTCGACGACCGGGAGCTGTCGGGCGTACTGAGAACGGAAGTCGTCGAGCACACCGCGGCGTTCGCGGCGGAGACCGGCATCAGCAAACCCATGCAGCGCAAGCCGCACGAGATGCTGCGCCTCGCGCGCGCCGTGCGCGACGCGGGCGGCGGCGACATCGTCGATGAGTCGGTCCTCGACGACATCCCCAACTACGGCCGGTCCGTCCGGGCGATCCTGCTGCGGGCAGGCATCTCAGGCTCCTGCCAGAGCCGCGCGCACCTGACCGTCCCCAGCGGTCTCGGACGTCACGGTCCGCGCGCCGGATAGGGGCGCCCCGGGCGACGACACCGAGGTCCTGCCAGCAGTGCGGGTGCTGGTTCGCAGCGAAGACGAAAGTCACCTGCGAGCCCTGCTCATCCTTCACCGCCCGGAAGAGAGGAAACAGCGCTGCATCCGCAGGAGCGTGCGACCACTGCCGCCGTGTCGACCTGCCGCTCGCCGACAGATACTGCCGCGAATGCCGATGGCACGTAGCCACCTACGGTCCAGGGGACATCGCCCGGTTCGGAACGCAGTTGTGGCTCGGTTCACCCGTCCCCGGGCCCACTAGCCTGCGTCACTCGGATGCGGCCCCGTTCACTGCGCGCTGCCCCTGTTTCCCAGCACGTAACGGCCCCTGCGCAGGAGAAGCTGTTCGAGCTCCGGCGGAACTGGCGACCGGTAGTCGAGTTGGCGCGACAGGATCTGCCGGAGCTCACCGAGTCGGCCGAGCGGCTGCTCGCCGACCTCGAGAGCGTGATGAAGCAGGAGATGTGGTCCAAGGTCCCCGCCACCAAGACCCGGCACACGCTGACCGTCCTGGTGTCCTGGCTCGGCGCCGATGCCCCGCTGCTGGAAACCGACATCCGGGCGCTCGTCGACAACCGTCCCCTGAAGTTCAGTGGACGGCGGTCACACAGTTCCTTGAAACCCGAGGACTGCTGATCCCGGATGCCGAGTTTCGCCGGGACGCGCACCAAAAGCGCTTGGAGGCCGAGCTCGCCGCCCTGCCCACGACGATCGCACAGGAACTCTCGGTCTGGATCAAGGCAGTGCGCGGAGAGGACAAGTGGGAGCACACGGGGCGCACCTACCGAAGCATCGCCCGCTACTGGCATGTCCTGGATCCGATTCTCAAGAGATGGCTCGCCGACGGCATCGAGAGACTGCGCCAAGGCCCCAAGAACCAGGAGACGCCGAAAGCACACGAGCCGCCCGCCCAGCAGGCCCCCAGACCTGAGGCCGAGTAGTGCCCGGCTGAAAGGCAGGGGGGCAGGATTGGCGAGGCCGCTCCTGCCCCCCTGCTCGTGCGTCACACCGGCAGCAACTGCCACTGCCTGCCCCGGTGGTCGCCCTCCGCCCAGCGCTGTGTGATCACCACAGGCGCGTTGATTTCGACACCCAGAAGCAGACCGCTGTTCCGGTTCGCGATCTCGTAGACCCGGAGGTCGTCGGCCCCGGTGCCCACCGGGATCAGCCGCCACTGCTGATGGTGTGCCTCGTCGCCTTCGTAGGCGCGCTGCGCGACCACCGCCCCGGCCGCCCCCCGGGCTTCGTCGACCTCCAGAACCTTCCCGCTGCGCACGTTCTCCATCGTGTACACCACGTCGCCGCTGTCGCTCTCCCCGGCTACGACCAGCCGCCACCGCTGCGACTGGCGGGGAGCGGCGAGCGACTGCTGGATCTTGGCCCCGTCCTTGAGCGACTCGCGCGTGACCCCGATCCGCAGTCGGCTGCGGACGCTCGCCCAGGAAACCACCGTGCCTGATTCGGGCAGTCCTGCCATGGCGGCCGCCGCGACCTTCCGGACGCGGTTGTTGACGTAGTCGGCGATGCAGAGGGCGCCAACGCAGTCGACCGCGAGCCCGAATGGGTAGTTCAGCTGGGCGGAGGCGGCGGGGCCGCCGTCACCGCTGAAGCCGTCGGTGCCCGTGCCCGCGACCGTGCTGATCGTGCCGTCCCCGGCGACCCTGCGGACCCTGTGGTTGTTGTGGTCGGAGACGTAGAGGGTGCCGGTGGTGTCGGCTACCACGCCCAGGGGGAAGTCCAGCTGGGCGGAGGCGGCGGGGCCCTGATCGCCCCCGAACCCAGCAGTGCCGGTCCCTGCCACCGTGCTGATCGTGCCATCCCCGGTGACCCTGCGGACCCTGTGGTTCTCGGCATCGGTGATGTAGAGGTCGCCCGCGCCGTCCACCGCAACGCCGTACGGGCTGTTCAGCTGAGCCGCGGCGGCAGGCCCGCCGTCGCCGGAGAATCCCGGGGTTCCGGTCCCGGCGACTGTGCGGATCTGCCCGTCCGGTGTGACCTGCCTGATCCGGTGGTTGTCACTATCGGCGATGTAGAGGTTGCCGGTGCTGTCCACAGCGACCCCGTACGGACAGTTCAACTCTGCGGCAACGGCGAGGCCGTCGTCACCGCTGAACCCGGCGGTGCCCGTGCCGGCGACTGTGCCGATCTGTCCGTCGGCCGTGACCTTGCGGATCCGGTGGTTCTCGGAATCGGCGATGTAGAGGTTCCCGGCACGGTCCACCGCCACCTCACGCGGGCCGTCCAGCTGGGCTGAGAGGGCAGGGCCCTGGTCGCCCCCGAACCCAGCAGTGCCGGTCCCTGCCACCGTGCGGATCCTGCCGTCCGTGGTGACCCTCCGGACTTGGTGATTGTTGTAGTCGGAGAAGTAGAGGGTGCCCGTGCTGTCCATCGCGAGGCCGTAGGGACGGTCAAGCCGGGCCGCGACAGCGGGCCCGTCGTCTCCTGCGGCCCCGGCATCTCCGGTACCGGCGACCGTAGTGATCTCGGGGGCGAGGTCTTCACCCTCTGTTGCTGCTGTCTGGGCCTTGCTCATCATCATCCCCTCACCGTGTGCCGGCCGGCCAGGACGGAGGCCTTGCCGATCGTGTCCGAAGACCGCAGGAGCGGCAGGCGGCAAGCGCGCCCGCGCGTGGACGTCGCGGCGATCACTCGTCGACCGTGTACTGCAAGGTCATCTGGATACCGTTGCGCATGATGCCCACGGGCACCGCGATTCCGGCTCGCTTACCGGCGAGGACGGTGCTGAGGGAGGCCGCCGACGTGACGGGCTGACCGTCGACGGAGGTGATGATGTCCTTGTCTCTGAACCCTGCAGCGGCGGCATTCAGATCGGGGTCGACGAAACGAACCCGGGCGCCTCCTCCCCCGGGGACGCTGCTGACGTACCCGCCGAAGGCCCCGGGAGTGCCCTGGGTGATGTTGACGGTCCAGTCCACCGCCACACCTTCAAAGGTGAGAGTGCCGGTGAACCGACCACCTGCCATGGGCGCGTCATCCGCGGCGACAACGTCAACCTTCCAGGGCCGGCTCCACACCCAGTTGTTGCTCTGCAGCGAAAAGCTGGCGGACGAGCCGTCGGGGGCAATGGACACAGGGCAGCTCATGCCGCTGCACCAGGGGTCCACCCGGACAATGCGCGTGTACTGCGGAGCCTGGATCTTCACATGCCCCGGACTTGAGCGGACCCGCCCGTCCGGCGGGAACTCGACCGTCCTGGCCGGCCCCGGGGCATCGAGATCAGTGACAGACGACGGAGGCGTCGGCGCACGGAGCGCCGTGACCGCACCAGGAGCGGCCGCAGCAGTGGCTCCGGGCGCCAGCCCTCCGAGCAACAAGCTCGCTCCCAGCGCGAGCACCGTGCATGCCGCCGTGGATTTACGCATGAATTCTCCCCAACTTTAACTACGCAGAGTAGTTAATCGAGTACACAGGGTATGGGCGCATCCATAGACGGACATCCTCGAATACGCCACGGTCGTGCAGTGCGACAGCGAGACCCCGAGCAGGAGTGGTACGCGCAGGGTCCGGGCAGTGGCTCTGGCGCCCAGCGGTGGGCCACCGACGACCGGCCCAGAGCGCTGTGTCTCGTCCCCCAGGGGCGAGGATGTGGTCCCCGGCCCGTGTATGGGCAGCGAGACGCTCTGGCTGACCGAACCGGTGCCGTAGCACCGGACCGGCCGGAGTGGCCGGGTTCCGCACCGGGGGCCGCATCCCGGCGCCGTATACAGGACGGCAGCCCGGTGACCCATTGTCGAGATGCCGCTGTTGCTGTTTCAACCCAGGGCTTATCGGGTTCGGAAGCGGCGGTAGAGGTTGCGGGCCACGTACACGCCCGGTCCTCCGAAGCCGACGATGTCGACGCGTCCGTCGCCGGTGATGTCCGCGAGGAAGCGGGGGTGGTGGCCGACCCGCCAGGCGCCGGCGTCGTCGTTGTACCCGAAGCCGCGGCAGGCCAGTTGGGCCTGCTCGAACGTGCCGTCACCGCGGTTGTGGGAGACCCAGACCCCTTCGTCGCCGAAGCCGACGATGTCGGGGTTGCCGTCACCGGTCACATCGGCGAGGAAGCGCAGGTGCTTCTCGGCCGTCCATCCCTGGGCGGTGCCGAAGTCGTTCAGGACGAGCTTCGAGGGCTCGAAGGTGCCGTCGTCGAGGCCGCGTGCGACGACCACGCCGTGGGAGCCGAAGCCGATCATGTCCGTCGCCCCGTCGCCGGTGGTCTTCAGCAGGAACCGGGGGTGCTCCTCGGCCGAGGTCCACCCCTGGTCGGTCCCGAAGTCGGCGAGGACGTACAGGGGCTCGGCGAAGACGCCATCTCCCTCCTGGAGGGAGATCCAGACGCCGTCGTCGTGGCAGCCGACGATGTCGAGCCTGCCGCTGCCGGTGGTGTCGGCGAGGAAGCGGGGATGCTTGTCGGCCAGCCACCCGCCGGCCTTCTCGTCGTGGCCGAAAGCACGGAGAGCGGACTCGTCGGACAGCGGCGCGAAGTTCCCGTCCTCGTCTTGGAGGGAGATCCAGACGCCGTCGTCGTGGCAGCCGACGATGTCGAGCCTGCCGCTGCCGGTGGTGTCGGCCAGGAAGCGGGGATGCTTGTCGGCCAACCACCCGCCGGCCTGATCGCCGTGGCCGAAAGCTTGGAGGGTCGGCTCGCCGCCCGCGGGCGCGAACGTCCCGTCCTCGTCCTGGGTAGACACCCGGACACCGTCGGCTGCTAGCACCACGATGCCGGGCTTGCCTCCGCCCGTGATGTCGGCGAGGGTCCACAGGTCCGCAGGGCTCGCGGAGGGCGCGGGCGGCTGCAGGACCCGCTCCTCGGCCTCGAACGTGCCGTCACCTCGCGCAGCCGCTGTCACGGCCCCCTTGGCTGGCTTGAGCGCAACGATGGCCGCTGGCGCCTTTTCGGCGGTGTCGGCGAGGAACCGCGCGCCGAGTCCGGCCCACCGGCCCGGTTGTGCGCCGGGGCAGGGCACGGCCCCTTCACTCTTCCACCCGCCGGCGTCCTGGTCACTTCCGAACCGCTCGAGGACCAGCAGCAGATCGCTGAACGGGGGTGTCGCGCCGGGTGCGGGCCGCAGCGCCGCCGAGGGAGCCAGACGCCAGGACTGCCGGCCGTTCCAGTGCCCCAGCCGTGCCCAGCGCAGTACGGGGTCGCTGACACGCTCGGGCTCGGCCGGCACGAGACGCCACCGCTGGCTCTCCGCATCCTCGTCGTACGCGCGCAGGACGACCGGGGTGCCGCTCTCACCGGACGCGTCGAGGTCGAGGTCGAGGACGGTGTCGTCAGCCGCGCTCTCGATGAAGTAGAGGGCGGCTGCGCCCTCGACGGGGACGAGGCGCCACTGCTGGGTCTTCTTGCCGTCGGCCGCGTCTCCCTGACGGACGCCGCCGTCCGCGGCGGCAGGCTGCTCAAGGGCCTTCCCGCCGGTCACGTTGCGGATCACGTAGACCTGCTCGTCCTGCGCGGACTGCACGGGAAGGATCTGCCACTGCTCCGGGGCCGGACCGTCCTCGGGGAGCTCACGGACGACGACCGCCCCGCCCTGCCCCGGTGCGGCCCTGCCGTCGAGGATCTCCCCCGTGGCGGCGTTGACGATCTCCAGTTTCAGTTCTTCCGTGGGCACGGGCATCGTGGTGCCTCTTCCAGGCGGTGCGGACGGTGGCTCGGGACGGGTGTCGTACGGCGGTGGCCGCGGATCACGTGAAGACGTGGTGGTACGGGACATTCCACTCGCTGGGCAGGCGCGGGTAGAACGTGTTGATGACCGTCCCGGTGAAGTCCCCGCCCCAGTTGTGGGTGAGGCTCACCTCGCTGTTGGCGGTCACCGCGTGGTCCTTGAAGCCGAGGATGGTGTCGGGGTGGGTGATGGGCACGAAGGTGATGCCGCCCCACGGAGTGACCGTGACGACCCAGAGCTGGGTGTCCTCGGGTGCGCCGTTCTTCCCCCGCCATTTGTCGCCGACCTTGTCGGGCAGGCCGACCTGGACGGTGTCGGCCGTGCTCTGGGGCGCGTCCTGGTGGACGGTGATGCGCCTACGCTGCGGCTTCGGCATGCCGTCGTCGCCACGTCCGGTGTCGGTTCCGCCCGCGCCGACGGGCTTGGGCGTCGCCTGGCCGGCGGCACTCTCGATGAAGTACAGCGGCCGCTGCCCGAAGAAGCCGGCGGGGGTGATGTGCCAGAGGTGGCCCTTGGCCTCCTTGACGGTCTCGTCGAGGGCGGTGGCCAGTTGGACGCCCTTGTCGTGGCTCGCTTCGCCCAGCTCTGCGGGTCGCAGGTAGCCGCCGTTGAAGGCATGGACGAGCATCACCGGACGGTTTTCGACCAGCGCCGCAACGATCGCGTTGTCGTAGCTGTTTACCGCCACCGGGCCGCCGACCACCAAATTGGACATCGCCGTGCGCTCTTGGGTGTACATCGCGGAAACCTCACCTGTTCTGAATGCGAAACACAAAAACTTCGGATGCTTAACACGGCATCCAATGGGGCCGTATTGAAGCGAACCTGGCCTTCGAACGGAAGCCGAACGGAGCTGGATGAACGACCGAAAGCGAAACTCCCCCTGCCATAACGCCTGGGGTCACGGTACCCATGAACAAGGTTGACAAAAAGTCACCGATCGAGTGAATGCCAGTGAAGAAAGGTCACTTCACCGGCATTTCGGAAGCAACTTCCGAAAATCGATCACTCGATTGAGCGTGACATGTGAATACACCTTCCCTGACAAGAGGAGACGCGGTAATTTCGCCTGTCGGAACACGTGCGTTTTCTGTTCTCATTTCACCGAGCATGGTTCGGTCGAAGTCATTCAAGGATGGGTAGATGCCTTCCACTGCATACAGCCTGGTAGACGCCAAGCGTCAGCCGCTGACGAAGAAGAACCTGCGGGAACTCAACATCGAGCAGATCTGGCAGGCCATCCTGAACCACCCCAACCTGGTCTACGCCGACCCCTCCGGTGTAAAACACAAGCCCGTCGGGTTCTCTGTGAACAAGTCGAGCTTCGGCACCTTCTCGGGGACCGCGTTCGAGCGGGGCTGGCTCGCCTACATGAACCTCGGGGAGCCGCTGATCGAGGTGCGGGGCGACATCGCCCAGCCCCCGCCCGACACGTTCTCTTCTCGCACCTACGTCAACCGCAGCGGCACCGAGATGACCTTCACCGACTCGGTCGACTTCACCGTCTCCAACGGAGTCACCTGGTCGCTCCACGGCGACGCCAAACTCACCTTCGGCGGCAGCGTCGGCGCCTCGCTCCAGCTGCAGCTGCAGAACCAGCTCCGCCTGGACCTGCAGGCGCAGCTCGCGGCGTCGTGCCAGAACGGGACGGCGAACAAGAACGCGAACACGGTCACCAACAAGAACAGCAAGGACAGCATCGGCGTCGACAACGCCAACACCACCGAGACGTCCGCGAGCAGCTCCGCGACGAACTCCTCGTCGAACACGATGACCAACTCGGTGGGGTTCACAACCTCGGGCAGCGCCACCGGCAACGCGTCACTCAACGCCCAGTTGGCCCTGGGTATCGCCGCCACGGTCGGCGGCTCCCTGAACACCAGCTGGGCCTCCAAGTCGCAGATCTCCGGCAAGGTGCCGGCGAACTCCCGCGTACAGACCATCGTCACCCAACGGCGCACCCGCAAGCAGTACACCTACGAGATCCCGGTGACCTTCTCCGGACTGATCGCGGTCCAGTACGCCGTGCCGGCGACGGTCCTGTCCCCCCCGCAGCCCGGCACCTACCCTGGCCTCAGCCACATGGTCGCCCGTGACATCAACGACATCGACCTGGCGCCCGGCGGCTTCCGCATGAAGGGACTGGCCGAGGTCGTCTCCACCCTGAACGTCCACCACACCATGCTCGACGTCGAGAACCTGACCGTCAGCCAGCAGACCCTTTACAAGCAGCCCTGACCACGTGGCACCGCCGCCACAACGACCAGAGGTGACGACCATGGTGTTCGACAACATCTTCAACTCCGCCGGCAAGGGCGCGGGGCTTTTCTCCGTGACCACCGACAGTACGAAGCCCCAGCCGGGTGAGGACGTCGACTTCGAGGACTCCGACGACGGCACATACGACGACACGAGCACCAGCCTGTTCAACAACGCGATCCACGGCGCCTCCTCCCGCGCGAAGATCGTGCAGGAGACATCGCCCGAGGCGCGGGCCGTCCTGGGCTTCCTCGGCTCCTTCATCCAGACCACCCAGGCATCCGCCGGCGCGCAGGCCCAGTACGCCCAGGACCCCGGATCGGTCACCAAGGCAGCCTCCGCCGGCATGCAGGACGCGAGCGCGACGGTGAGGGAATACGGCGACCTCCAGAAGGACGAGGATCTGGAGAACAGGCCGAAGAAGAACGACTTCAGCAAGCCCCCCAAGACCCCGGAGGCTCCGAAGGCTCCGGAGGCACCCAAGGCGCCCAAGGCAACCGCGGAGAAGCCGTCCCGCTCCGAGTAGGCCGGACGTGTGAGAGGAGGCAGGCCCGGGTTTCTCCTCGAGGACGGCGAACTGGGCATCGGTGACGGTCGAGGAGTTCGCCGGGCCCGTCAAGCGCAAGGCCTCCATGCCGCCCTCGCGCCAGGCACGGCGCCACCGACCGCACACTCACCCGCAGGTCCTTCGCGATCACCGTGGCTTTCTCATCCACCGCGAACCGCACCCCGGCCTGAAGCGGGATCCCCTCAGGAAACGGCCGACGCTCAGCGGGCAGACCCCACTCTCCGAATACCTCACCCCACCGGCACACCGCGAGGATCATGAACCGTCACCACCTGACAGCGACCCGAAAACCTCAGTACGTATCCGAGCTGATCCGCGCAGACGCTTGAACTGGTGGAGCCAGGCGAAGGTCCGCTCCACCACTCAACGTGTCTTGCCCGGTCCGGAGCCGTGGGCGACGCCGCGGCGGGACCGCCATCATCTACCTCGCCGGACTCCACATCGCCGCCGTCTTCCGCCGCCCCACCGACTTTATGCTGGCGTCCGGGGCCTGGACGGCGAGGAAGCGGGCGTAGCCGCGGTCGGCGCGGGCGAGCAGCGCCGGGGAAAGCCGGCCGAAGGCAGAGGGCTGGAGTCCGTGTCCTTCCGGTGCGGGTCCGGCGGATGTGGGTGCGCTCATGGGCACCGCCTTCTGTTGCCGGGTGCCTCGGTGTCGTTCGACGCTACGGAGGCCGTCGCTCGCTCCTCAACGAAGTTGCGGAGAATTGCGGAGGTTCACTCCAGGGCGTCGATCGCGGCCCGGATCAAGGCGCGGGCGGCCTCGCCGTAGACGGCCATCTGTGCGAGGCCGGCGAACGCCTTGGCGTAGTCGGCGAGCTCGCGCGGCTGCGTCACCTTGATCTCCGCCGTCAGCGTCTCCACCACGGCCATGGTGTCGTCGTGGACGTAGAACGCCTCCAACGGCCACACGGTGCGCTGCGCGGTGAACGGGATGATCCCCAGCCAGACGGAAGCAAGCGGCATCACGGCCAGGAGATGGCGCAGCTGCCCGCGCATCGCCTCGGGGTCGGCGGTGCGGAAGCGCAGGACGGACTCCTCCATGAGCACGACGTAGCGGTGGCCGCCCTCGTAGAGGAACCGGGAGCGCGCGACGCGGGCGGCGACAGCTTCGGCGACGTCGTCGGGGGTGCCCTGGAAGCGGGTGATCTGCTCCATGAGGGCGGTCGCGAACGCCGGGGTCTGGAGGAAGCCGGGCGGGAGGTTGGAGAGGTAGACGCGGCAGTGGCGGGTCTGCTCGTGCAGGGCGTACCAGTCCTCCTGGACCTGGCGCATGCCGCCCTGGTGCAGGCGGCGCCACTCCAGGTACATCGAGTCGACGGCGCGGGCGGTGGCGATGAGGTCGTCGGCCTGGTCGTCGGCGCCGCACGCCGCGCACCAGGTGCGGATGTCGGTGTCCGAAGGCCCGGCGTCGCCCTTCTGGATGCGGGTGGTCTTCGCCGGATGCCAGCCGCACCGGGCGGAGAGTTCCTTCCCGGTGAGGCCGGCGTCCTTGCGCAGGTGCGTGAGCCGCACTGCGAGCGCCTCACGGGCCGCCTGGGCGCTGGACGATGGAGAGACGGGCATGAGCAGCTCAGGGCGCCTGGACGGTGTACTTCTCGTGCGGGATGCCGCGCTCCCACACCGCACTGACACGATCCTGAGACAGAACCAATCCGTCACTGTCTGAGACAGATGGAAGAACAGCAGGTCGCAGAGTCGCCAGATGGCAGCGAACTGGAGAACCTACAACTTTTGTGGGGTCTCACGAGCCGTGTCCTAATCTCACGGCCAATGTCCTGCTGATGTCCACTCGCGAGACTTCGCAGGTCAGCGACGTGCGCCTCCCGGCCGTTCCGAGGATGTGGACACGATCGTGAGACTGAACGGCTGGACACGGCGTGAGACAGCGCGACAACCACCAGGTCACAGCGTCGCCGTTGGACATGGGCGGCGAGACCCTACATGACTTTGCGGGATCTCAGATTCCGTGGCCGAATCTCAGACCGGAGGGCTCCTGGCTGGCCAGTTGGCCATGTCACTGAGACGCATACGTCAGCGGCTGTCCCGTCTCGCTGAGCTTGAACGAGTCTCACTGTTCTGAGTGAGGCGGCCTCGAATCTCATGTCCAGTGGCGGTTGTCGAGGGTGCGGTCACCCACCGGGGTGACTCGCGTCCCGTTCCATGTGGCTTGTCTCACGGCATCAGTGATGGTCGATTCATGGGTGGGGTCGCCGCAGGCAGGCGGCAGGTCCCGGAGTGGCATCTGCTCCACAGCGGACCTGTGGTTATCCCCAGGAGGAAAACTGAAGGTGGCAGGCTGCCCGGACCTGCCGCCCATCGGCAGCCTTGATCCATGCCTGTATTTCACAGATCACATCGATTGCATCGGTTACTGCTGCTCCTGCTGGCGCTGACGCTCGGGGTCGGTACGCTGACGGTCGCCGCCCGGCCGACGGACGCGAACGCGATGACCGCCACCGATCCGGTGCGCGAACTGGCGCGCGTCGCGGAGCCGCTGCGCTCCACGGAGGCCGGCGCCCCCGGCAGCGATCTGCGCCCGCTCGGCCGCATGATCGGCTCGGCGAAGATCGTCGGCCTGGGTGAGGCTACGCACAGCTCTCGGCAGTTCTTCACGATGAAGCACCGCGTCTTCCGGTACCTCGTCGAGGAGCAAGGCTTCACCACCTTCGCGCTGGAGGCGCCCTGGTCCACCGGTCTGGTCCTCAACGAGTACGTGTTGCACGGGAAGGGCGACCCGGAGAAGCTCATGCGGGAGGAGTTCCAGAGCTCGTACCGGATATGGAACACCCGCGAGTATCTCAATCTGCTGAGGTGGATGCGCGCCCACAACGTTCGCCACCCCGACCGCCCCGTGCAGTTCATGGGTGAGGACAACGGCTACGCGGGACCTGAACTCTTCGACGCGGTCACGGACTATGTGTCCGCGCACCACCCGGAGCTGCTGACGGAGTTCCGCCGCCTTTACCGCGAGCTCCGGCCGACGGGGAGCGTGGAGGAGACCGTCAACGAGAACATAGCCAAGCCCATCGCCGAGCGCGAGCGGACGGCCGCGGATGTGCGGCGCGCCTACGAGCTGCTTCAGGCGCAGGGGCCGGACGGGGACCGGCAGGCGTACGAGTGGATCCTCCAGCACGCCAGGGCCATCTCCCAGACCGGCACCCTCTACGCGTACTACGACTTATCCGACCCGGAGAAGATCGCTCGGGCCATGCTCTACCGCGACCAGATCATGGCGGAGAACACTGTGTGGTGGCAGCGGCACACCGGCCACCGGATGCTGTTGTCGGCCCACAACGGCCATGTCTCCTACGAGTCCGACAACCCTGAGCAGTATCCGAAGACCCAGGGGGAGTTCATACGCCAGACGGTCGGGGCCGAGTACGTGAACATCGGTTACACCTTCGGGCAGGGCTCGTTCAACGCGATGGATCTGACGGATCCGGAGGAGCCCTACCGTCGCTTCTCCGTGAAGCCGCTGGGCGCGGGCAGCAGTGAGGAGGTACTGGAGCGAGTCTCGCGCCGGGACTACTACGTCGATCTGCGGGCCGTGCCCGAGCCGGCGCGAGACTGGCTCATGGCGAAGCGGCTGACCCGCTCCATCGGGAACGCCTGGCCGGAGGACCCCTACCAAACCTCGCTCGGACGCCAGTTCGACGTGCTGATACACCTCCATCGCGTCACGGCCGCGGATCTCCTGTCAACGACCCGGGACTGAAAGTCCCGGGCTTGCACAACCGGTCAGCTGTGATCATTCGCCGGTACTGAGTCCGCCAAGTCACAACGGCGACAGCTCAGTAGGGTCGAGGACTGGCAACCGAGCGTCAGTCACCGCACCAGTCCCCGACCCTACTAAGCACCCGGACTCAGACCCATACGCATCGGCTGCAACCACAGTTGAGCTGTCAGGTCCAGCAGCAGGTTCTGACGCGGAAACGGCCACCTTTGGTGACAACTCTGGAAACAGGCAGTCCACCGTCCTGACACAGACCAGCTCAGGACACATCGGCCTCGCCACGATCGACGGGACTCACGCTCGGCGCCAGTGACACGGCCTCCACGATGCCCCGCCAACCCCGGCGCGAAACCCACTCCAACCTGTCACTCCGCAGGTCAACGGCCCCATCTCCGCAAGGTCTCATGAGACGGAACAGGGGTTTCCGCCTTTCGGTGATCCCGGTTCCGGTCCGGCCCTTCGAAGCATGCAGGCTGACACCTTGGCTGTACAGGTCTCACGCCCGTGTACGGGCTCCCTTCGCGGTCAACTTCCGCACCGGAGGTGGCCGTGGGTAAGGATCGTCCATTCCGGCTGATCGTGGCGCGGTTCACCAAGAGCCAGTGTCAGCCCTGGCCGGTCCGCAGGAAAAACGTGCCGGGTGCGCACGAAGTGAATGAGCGGCATCGTCACCGGCGATGCCGCTCATTCCCGCATGGTGCAGTGCGTTCCCATCCGGTGCCGGTACGAAGGGCTTGGACGTACGTGCCAAGGGTGACAGCCACCCGTTTGGCCGGTCAGGGCCCTTTCGCGCTGCCAGACTCCCGGGAGGCAACGCGCCGGTGGGGCGTGGGCGAGGCAAGGGCGGTGAGACGGGGTGGGCGTGACCGAGCGCGGTACGGCCGGTTGTGCCGCTCCGGACGGGACGGGTCCGGGCGTGAGGGACCACGGCGTCCCGCGCGCACGAGCGGCGGAGGACCGGCCGGGCGAGCGACAGCGCGGCGACGGGTTCGGCGAGCCGCGGCCGGGCGACGGGCCGGCGCGTGCGGTGCCGCAGCACGTGGCCTGCGTGATGGACGGCAACGGCCGCTGGGCGCAGCGGCGTTCGCTTCCCCGCACGGCGGGCCATCGGGCCGCGGAGACGGCCGTTATCGACATCATCGAGGCGGCCCGGACCGCGGGCGTCGAGTGGCTGAGCCTGTACGCCTTCTCCACCGAGAACTGGAATCGCCCTGGCACCGAGGTCGACTACCTGATGCGCCTGGTCCGCCGGGTTGTGCGCAAACACGCGCCGCTGCTGCTCGCCCGCGGCATCCGCTGCCGCTTCCTCGGAGTCACCGACCCGCGCATCCCCCGTGAACTGGCCCGGGACTTCGACGACCTGGCGACGCTGACCGCCGACAACCAAGGGATGACGCTGACCGTCGCCTTCGACCACGGCGGGCGCCGGGACATCGTCGAGGCCGCACGATCGCTGATCCGCAGTGGGACGCCCGCCGGTGAGGTGACCGAGCGGCTCTTCGCGGACCACCTGCCGTTTCCCGACACCCCCGACGTGGACCTCGTCATCCGCACCTCCGGCGAGCAGCGCATCTCCAACTTCATGCTCTGGCAGGTCGCCTATGCCGAGTGGGTCTTCCCCGAGATGCTCTGGCCGGACTTCCGGGCCCCCGACTTCCTCGCCTGCCTGCACACCTACCGGTGCCGCGATCGCCGCTTCGGCGGCGTGCCGCCCCGGACGAATGGAGACCCATCATGACGACCGGAACCACGGGAACGGCCGACGAGACGCCTCTGTTCGGCCCGGAATCGCAGTTCAGTTCCTTCTTCGACGACCCACGCTGGGCGCTGGCCATGATCCGCGCCACCGTGCTGGAGGCGGCTCACCCGCAGATCGGCGCCGCCCTCGTCGACAACTCCACCTTCGTCGCCCACCCCTGGCGCCGGCTTCGCAACACTTTCCTCAGCATGCGGCGCATGTTCGGCGCCGACTTGGCGGTACGTGAACGGGAGGCCGCCCGGCTCAACCGGCTGCACGCCCGCATGAGCGGCTCCGACTCCCGGGGTCGCGCCTACGACGCGATGGACCGGGCGGCCCGGGCGTGGGTGGTCGCCACCCTCTTCGAGAGCGCCGTCACCATGTGCCGGCTGAGCGGCCAGCCGCTCGACCAGGACACGATGGAGCGGATGTACGCCGAGTACCGTGCGTTCCTCGCCGCGCTCGACGGCGACGCCGCAGAACTCCCCGAGGACCTGAATGACTTCTGGCGATACTTCGACCGGGTCGTCGAAAGCGAGCTGGAGAACACCGAGGCGGCCCGCGTCATCCTCTACCGGCTCTTCGACCACCTGCCCGCCCCGGCACTGCTCGACGGCGCGCCGACACTGTGGGCGGCCGGCCGGGCCGTCGTCGGCCCGCTCCTGGGCGCGATCACCGTCGCCTCGCTCCCCGAGCCCTACCGGCGCCGGGCCGGACTGCCGGAGATGCCCGGCGCTCCCACCCTCATGCAGGGCGCCTACCTCGCTGCCGGACTCGCCCGCTTCCTGCCCAAGGGCTGGATCAACGCCGAAAGCATCATCGAAGTCCTCTCCCTCTCACCTGGCAGCGACGACCCCCGCGCCCGGACCATGGCCGCTTTGCGCGCCCGCATGAAGCGGGCGTCGGCCCTGCTCCGCCTCCTCACCCCGCTGGGCGGCGACGCCGATCCCACCCCGGGCCCGGCACCTTCGGCGGGCACAGGGGAGAGCCGGCGCTCGGCGGAGGAGTTCTTCCGCCAGGTGCTGGACCAGACCGGCGACGGCCATCTCGACTGGCCCGACCTCGCCGCCATGGCCCGCGAACTCTCCACCCGCCTCGACTTGGACGAGCCCGAGGAGACCCGGCTCTACGACGCCTTCGCCGCCTGGTGGCGCGAGCTCCAGGCTGCCCTCGACACGAACGGCGACGGCCGCGTCAGCGCCGACGAGTACGCCGCCGCCGTCCCCTCCCTCGCCGGCCCCGCGCTCATCCGCGTCGCCGAGGTGCTTTTCGACGCCACCGACAAGGACGGCAGCGGAACCATCGACGCGGACGAGTACCGGTCCCTCTTCCGCACCGCCTTCCACCGCGACCTCACCGCCACCGACGGCACCTACGGTCAAAGCGCATTTGTGGGCGACTTCCTCTCCTTCATGTCGGGCCGCCGCACGAGCACCCCCTACGACCCCCTCCTCGCCGACGCCTAAAACGTGTTTCGGAAGTGGTTTGAGGTGCTGTTGGTTCGTCACTCCTGAGGCAGTGAGGCAAGCCAGCGGTCGTTCTGGAACTCTGCTCGCCGATCTCCCCGCGCATCGCTATCTGACATTCTGGAAAGAGTCATGCCCGCTGAGTCGAGAGGATGCCCGTGGCGCAGCTTGTCCGGCGGCAGCGTGGGGATGCGTACGTGGGGTACTTCGCGTTCGGGTTGCAGGATTATGACGACGCGGCCCTGCCGGTTCCGTTCCCCGATGACTTTCAGCGCGGCGTTTTCCTTGGCGCGCATCCGGGGCGTCTGGACATCACCAGTGGTGGCCATACTCACACCGCTACGGTGAATGTCGAGGTGTGGGACGCGGCTCCTCCGCCGCAGGATTCGGCCGACTGGGACGAGGTGGCCGAAGCCGATTTCGAGTCGATGAGCGGGCAGTTGGCGGTGTGGTCCATGCACACGGGCCGAGCGGACGACGTCATCACGCTGGCGGAGTCCGGCGGTTCCTGGCGGGTTCGTGTCAGCTGCAGTGGCCGGGCCGAGGCGGCTGCCTTGTCGGAGGGCGAAGGAACCGAGGTCGGGGTGGAGCGCTACCTCATGCAGTTCTGGCCGGCCGGCACATAAGGCGAGGAGTGCCGTGGTGGGAGCTGTCTTCTCCGCTCCCACCACGGCAGCATTCGGAGTCTTCCTCGGCTTGTGCTGCGCCTTCGTAGGTGCTGGCGAACGGGTACTCGTCGCATTCCTTGCCGCCGCTGGTGTAGTTGGGTCCCCAGTAGCCCTTGCACTGCTTGACCGCCACCGCCCGGTTCTTGTCGATGCGGGCGCGGGTCACCGTGCGGTGCAGCAGGTCCTTGGCTGTCTGACCGGGCACCTTCTTCGCGGACATGTACGGTTTGGTGTCTTGCGGGGCAAGGAAAGCCTGGCGGATGTGCGCAGCCTCTGCTTGTTCCTCCGCGCCCTGCTTGGCGCTCGGCGTCAGCGCTGTGATGCAGCTGAAAGCCGCAGCGCCCTTCTTGTCCGGGTTTCCACCGCCGGTGGAATTGGCCGGGCAGGAGGCGGCATCCCAGCGTGGAGCGAGCATGAACCATTTGCCGCCGGTCGCGCCGCTTAGCTTCCAACGCCAAATCGCGACGCGACAAGCTCACGGAGGAGCAGCTGGACGCGCTGCGGAAGCTAGGCACGGAAGTGGGCGTGAGGCTGCCGTCGCCCGACCGCCGAGCCCGCCGTCCGCGCCTTCCCATCAGGTCTGGCTCGCGACCACGAGACCCTCCCGGCCCGCTCCGAGGCCATGACCCACCTCGCCATGACCAACCTCATGGCTCGACACCTCACCGGTGAGTCCCCCACCCCCCAGTGCGACCCGGCATCACCGGATCAAGCCCGCACCACGGGATAAGACACTGGGAGAAAGGCGAGACCCCTGCACAGCATCGGAGCGCGAGTGGTGCGGGCCGCTTCGATGCTGCATGTGCTCACCGCAGTCGAAAGAGGAGCACGAGGGGGGGCAGCCTTACGGCTGCGACGGCTTCGGCAGCGTGAGGATTTCGGCTCCGTCCTCGGTGATGGCGATCGTGTGCTCGCTGTGTGCCGTCCGGCAGCCCGTCGCGCTTCGGAGTGTCCACCCGTCGGCGTCGGTGACAAGTTTGGCGGTGTCCGCCATGACCCACGGTTCCAGTGCCAGCAGCAGCCCGGGGCGCAGTGTGTATCCACGGCCAGGCCGTCCGGTGTTCGCAACGTGCGGGTCTTGGTGCATCGTTGACCCGATGCCATGTCCTCCGAATTCGGTGTTGATCTCGTATCCGGCCTGGCTGAGGACTGTTCCGATGGCGTGGGAGATGTCGCCGGTACGAGCTCCGGGTCTGGCGGCGGCGATCCCTGCTGCCAGTGCGCGTTCGGTTGCCCTGATCATCGCGACGCTCTCCGGGGGCCGCGCATTGCCTACGACGAAGCTGATGGCGGCGTCTGCAGCGACTCCGCCCTTGGAGACGGCAAGGTCAAGCGTGAGCAAATCACCGTCGGCGAGCGTGTAGTCGTAGGGCCGCCCGTGGAGCACGGCGTCGTTTACACCCGTGCAGATGTAGTGGCCGAACGGGCCGCGCCCGAAGGATGGCGCGTAGTCGACGTAGCAGGACAGCGCTCCCGCCTCGGCGATCATGGTTTTGGCCCACCGGTCGATGTCCAGGAGGTTCGTGCCGATCGCGCTACGGCCCTTCAGCGTTTGCAGGATGTCTGCGACCAGGGCACCTGTCTCTTTTGCTCGGGTCAGCAGGGCGGAGTTCAGGATCTCGATCATGTGCCACTTCTCTCACGAGTTCAATAACTATAACGGTCAAACTATACCGGTACTAGAATCATGGTCATGGCCAGGCTGCCACTCACTCCTACAGAGGTCGCACGCGGCCAGCGCCTCGGCGCCCTCCCGCGTCGGGCCCGGGGAGAGCGCTCGATGCTCGAGATTGCGCTCGACGCACGTGTCCCACCGGAGGCACTCAAGAAGATCGAGTCAGGCCGCCTGGCCACCCCCGCCTTCCCGACCACCGCGGCGATCACCGATGCCCTCGGCCTCTCCCTCGACGCGGCGCGGCGCGGGTCGAGATGAGCCAGCCCGACTGCGACGTGAGACCGGCGAACGCCGGTCACTGCGCACGTGAGCAGCTGACAACGTAAGCCTCCGTCCCACAGCCCCATCGGGGTGCCGGACACGAGAGGACGTCTCGCTCCGGCCCTCCCCTACTGCCCCGGCCGGTACACCTAGTGTTGCGCCGCGGAAGTTCCGCCGATGGCTATCGGGCGGCAAGGCGCTTGTTGATGTCCTCGGCGTCGAAGTGGCTGGGGTCGAAGGTGCCGCCGATCCACTCCAGGAGTTCGTCGTGTTCTTCATGGCCAGGGTCGGTGATGGCCTCGATGAAGTTCGCATAGCCCCACGGACCGCCGCAGTCCTCGGGTGGGCAGGCCCGGCGACCGGTCAGACAGCGGGGGTAGGCGGTGCCTGGGTCCCGGGGCAGGGCCTTCTCCACCTCGACGCGGTGGACCCAGCCGTCGCCGAAGTCGTAGGTGTAGGTGATCTTGTCTCCGGCTGCGGGCGCGACCGCGTAGAGCGGGACCTTGCGTTCGTCGCGGTGGCCGAGTTCGCTGTCACGTCGCCCGTAATCGCCGGCCGGGGTCTCAAAGAGGTGCATATGGCAGTTCTCCCAGCCCATCGCGGTCTGGATCACCAGGTGCAGGCGGTCGAGCGTGAGGTCGGCCGGGACCTGCAACCGTCGCCAGATCGGCGGGCGGACGTCGGCCAGAGTGACCTTGATCTGCAGGATGGAGTCAACGGGCATGGCACGGTTCCTTCGCAGCGGCGGCGCTCTCGTACCCAGTCTGGCGGGTCCGGCCCTCGTAGTTCCAACGGACCTGGCAGGCAGGCACGTTGTGGACGACGGTGAAGCCGGTGACCTTCTCCAGCAGGTCCTGGCGCGAGGGAAAGTCCCCGTAACGCAGGACGGCACGGGCCAGGAGGGAGAAGAAGATCTCCACCTGGTTGAGCCAGGAGACGTGCTTGGGGGTGTAGTGCGTCACGATCCGCGGATGCTTCGCCAGCCAGGCCCGGGGGGCCCTGGAGGTGTGCGAGGAGCCGTTGTCCAGAACCAGATGGATCGTCAGCCCAGCGGGAATGTATCTGTTCAGCAGGTCAGGAACTTCACGAAGTGCACGGAGTCGTTGCGCGGCAGTTCCTCCACGACGACCTACCCGGAGTGCACATCCAGCGCGGCGGTGACCGAGACGGTGCCGTGCCGGACGTACTCGAACTCCCACCGGCGCACCCGGCCGGGGCCGGGCAGCCGGTCAGGACGCCTGCGTGAGCGGGCGGCCATCGCGGTCTTCTCGTCCACCGACACCACCACCGGGTCCGGCGAGCAACTGCGGTAGAGGGCGCACACCTCGGCCGCCTTGGTGAAGAAGTCCAGGTCAGCGGGCCGGGCCAGCCAGCTGCGGACCCGGTGCGACTTGACCTGGAGCGCAGCGAGAATTCGCCCGACCTGAGAGGTGGATATGCCCGTGTCCGTCAGGTGATCGGCGAACAGCCGGTGCGACCAGCCGTCACAGGGGGTGGGGCGGCGTGCTGGTGGCCGTCGCCACGATCCGCAGCCGAACCTCCGGCCCGTACACGGGCGGCCGGCCCGATCGGGGTCGGTCCTCCAGCCCAGCCAGCCTCTCCCGAGCGAACCGGTCCCGCCACCGCTCCACCGTGGAGACGTCCAGCCGGACGATCTCCGCTATCCGCCACGCCGGGCACCCTCCAGCGGCCAGCAGGACGATGTGCGCGACGGGCCACGCGCTGCGGGGCAGTATGCGCGCGTACCCGGTGCTCCACCACGCACCGATCATCAGGATCAAGCACCATGCACGGTCAACGAGCCGATGGCCTTGAGAATCTCGGGGCGTTTGACGGTTTTGCCGACGTCGTAGCGGGGTGCCCGGCGCTTGTTCTTGGCGCCGGGTGGCCGTCCGGGGCCGGTGCCTCGGGGTTTGGGAACA
>NZ_JBSFUB010000039.1:0-60852 GCF_053591575.1 Streptomyces altiplanensis
CGGCGAGTGGCTGTCGCAGAACCGTTCCGGCTCCCCGACAACTCGCAGTACCTTACGGACCGGCGGAGGCCGTGTCAACCCCCGCCGATGGGCCGTCAGTCGAGGTCCGTGAGGCGTCCGCCGGCGTCCGGCTGGGCGTCCTCGACCCGGCGCAGCAGCCGGATCAGCATCTCGCCGAGCGAGCCGCGTTCGTCGGAGGAGAGGTCCTGGAGCAGGTCCTCCTCGAAGCTCGATGCCATCCGCATCGCTTCCAGCCACTTGGCGCGGCCCTCGTCGGTGAGTTCCACGATCACGCGCACGCGGTTGTTCTCGTCGCGGTCCCGGGTCACCAGGCCGTCCGCCGCCATCCGGTCGATGCGGTGGGTCATGGCGGCCGGGGTGAGGCCGAGGCGCTTCGCGAGTTCGCCGGGGCCCAGGCGGTAGGGAGCGCCGGAGACCACGAGGGTCTTGAGGACTTCCCACTCCGTGTTGCTGATGCCGAGTGCGGCGATCTGGCGGCCGTACGCGACGTTCATGCGGCGGTTGAGGCGGCCGAGGGCCGAGACGACCTTCTCCACCTGCGGGTCCAGGTCGCCGTACTCGCGCTGGTAGGCGGCGATCTGTTCGTCGAGGCTCGGCTCCTGGGGGCCGGACGGCTCTTGGGTCTCAGGCATGCCGCGCAGTATGGCACGGAGTCGTTGGCGGTTAAGTCCTTCGGGGTGTACTGTTCAGGCTCTAACTTTATAGTTGAAGTCTTCAGGCTTCAGCTCTTCTCTTTCGAACCTTGAGGCAGGTGAGTGTGACCAGGGCAATGGGCGCCGCGATGCGCCGGATCCAGATGGGGAACGCGCTGAGTGCGTTCGGTATCGGGTTCACCGTTCCGTATCTGTATGTGTACGTCGCGCAAGTGCGGGATCTGGGCGCGAGTACAGCAGGTGTGGTGCTCGCCGTCTTTGCTGTGGCCGCACTCGTCGTCCTGCCCTTCACCGGGCGTGTCATCGACCGGCGCGGGCCGCTGCCCGTGCTGGTCGGCGGTGCGGTCAGTGCCGCCGTCGGCGCTCTGTGCATGGGGCTCGCGAGCACCACACCGATGGTCCTGCTGTCCGCCGCGCTGCTCGGCGCGGGCACGGCGGTCGTGCAGCCGGCGCTCGCCACGATGATCGTGTGGTGCTCGACGCCCACCACCCGTACGCGGGCGTTCGCCATGCAGTTCTTCCTCGCGAACCTGGGTCTCGGCATCGGCGGTCTCATCGGCGGCCAGCTCGTCGACGAGAGCCGGCCCGACAGTTTCCTGCTGCTCTTCAGCATCGAGGCCGTGATGTTCCTGGTGCTGGCGGGGATCGGTGCGAGCGTCCGGCTGCCGCGCTCGGCCGTCATTCCCGGCACCGTGCCGCAGGACGGCTCCGGCTCCAAGGGCGGACTGCGGGCGCTGCTCGGGCACCGGGCGATGGTGCAGCTGTGCGGACTCGGGTTCGTACTGTTCTTCGCCTGCTACGGGCAGTTCGAGTCCGGGCTCGCCGCGTACGGGACCGAGGCGGCCGGGATTCAGCCGTCGACGCTGGGGATCGCCCTCGCGGCCAACACCGCGGTCATCGTGATCGCTCAGTTCGTGGTGCTGCGGCTCGTCGAGCGGCGGCGGCGGTCGCGCGTCATCGCGCTGGTCGGGCTGATCTGGGCCGTCGCGTGGATCGTGGCGGGGTACGCCGGTCTCGGGCACGGCAGCCAGACGATGGCCACGGCCGCGTTCATCTCGACGTACGCCCTCTTCGGGCTCGGCGAGGCGATGCTGTCGCCGACCCTCGCGCCGTTGGTCGCGGACCTGGCGCCGGAGTCGATGGTCGGGCAGTACAACTCGGCCTTCGCACTGGTCAAGCAGCTTGCTCTGGCCGTCGGGCCCGCGGTGGGCGGGCCGATGGGCGCGTCGCTGCACGCGCCGTACATCCTCACCTTCATCGTCTTCTCGCTGGGCATCAGCGTGCTGGCGCTGCGGCTCGGCAGACAGCTGACGGCGGTGCAGGACCGGCCGCTGCCGGCCAGGTCGCGGGTCGTGGCTTCGGGCGTGCCGGTGAAGGATCTCGCCGCGGCCGAGCAGTGAGCCGAGTGGTGAGGTGAAAAGGTGCGGGGCGGGGAGTTTCTTTCCCCGCCCCGCACCTTTCGTGCCTCGGGTGGAGTTCCGGCAGGTCAGGGAAGGGGCGGGAGGGCGAATTCGCACCAGACCGCTTTGCCGCCGCCCTGCGTGCGGCGGCTGCCCCAGGACGAGGCGATCGTCGCGACGATCGAGATGCCGCGGCCCGCTTCGTCCGCCGGTTCGGCGCGGCGGCGGCGCGGCAGGTGGTCGTCGCCGTCCGTCACCTCGATGATCAGGCGGCGGTCCGTGCGGCGCAGGCGCAGGCGCATGGGGGGCGTGCCGTGCTGGAGGGAGTTCGCGACGAGCTCGCTCGCGGCCAGTACGCCCAGGTCGCACAGCTCCACCGGGAAGCGCCAGGAGGCGAGGACTCCGGTGGCGAAGGCGCGGGCGCGGGGGGCCGCCTCTATGCCGCCGAGCAGGTCCAGTGCGGCGTTGTGGAAGAGCTCCGCGTCCGAGCCCGTGCGGGTGGGGTGCTGGAGGACCAGTACCGCCACGTCGTCGTCGTGGTCGGCGGTGACGCCCAGTGCGCGGATCAGGCGGTCGCAGACGACCTGGGGCGTGCCGGTGGCGCCGGACAGGGCGCGTTCCAGGGCGGCGACGCCCTCGTCGATGTCCTCGCGGCGGCGCTCGACGAGGCCGTCCGTATAGAGGACGGCCGTGGAACCCGGCGGGAGGGCGATCGTGCCCGAGGTGTGCATCCAGCCGCCGGTGCCGAGCGGGGGGCCCGTGTGGTCCTCGGCGCGGCGGACCGTGCCGTCCTCGTCGCGGACGAGGATGGGGAGGTGGCCCGCCGACGCGTAGACGAGGCGGCCCTCGTTGGGGTCGTGGACGGCGTACGCGCACGTCGCGATCTGGTTGGCGTCGATCTCGGCGGCCAGGCCGTCCAGGAGCTGCAGGACCTCGTGGGGCGGGAGGTCGAGGCGGGCGTATGCGCGGACCGCCGTGCGGAGCTGGCCCATGACGGCGGCGGCGCGCACCCCGCGGCCCATCACGTCGCCGATGACCAGGGCCGTACGGCCCGCGCCGAGGGTGATCACGTCGTACCAGTCGCCGCCGACCGCCGCGTCCGTACCGCCCGGCTGGTACGTGGCGGCGATGCGCAGGTCGTCGGGCTGTTCCAGCTCCTGGGGGAGGAGCGAGCGCTGGAGGGTCACGGCCGTCTCGCGCAGGCGGCGTTCGCTGGCACGCAGGCGCTCGGCGGCCTCCGCGTGGTCGGTGACGTCGGCGGCGAAGACGAGAACGCCGCCCTCTTTGGCTCCGTGCCCGTCCGCGCCGCCGCCCGGGACCTCGATCGGCGTGCAGGTGATGGTGTACGAGCCGCCCTTGGACACCTTGCGGGACTTGACCGTACGGGGCGTTCCGCTGCGCAGGACCTGGTCCATGAGCGGGAACAGGCCGAGCTCGTCCAGTTCGGGGAGGGCGACGGCGGCGGGGACGCCGGTCTCGCGGGGGCCGAAGACCGCGGCGTAGGCGTCGTTGACGTACGCGACGCGGTGCTCGGGGCCGTACACCAGGGCGACGAGGGCGGGGAGCCGGCCGAGGACCTCGCGGACGGAGAGGTCCGTCAGAGGGTGCGGCGGGGCGTCGCCGGGCGCGTCGGACCCGTCGAGCGCGTCGGATCCGTCGGGTGCCTGCTCGGACTGCCGGCCGTACTCACCGCGGGCCGCCGGGACGGAGCCGCGGTCGGTCCGCGCTGCGGCGCGGCGCTGCGTTCCGGGGAAACGGGCGCTCCAGCGCGTGAAGTTCACTGACTTTCAAGCCTCATGGTGTCGCGGTGCGTGGTGGTGCGTTGCTGACGCCGGGGGCGCCGGGGCTGCCGGGAACTGCTGTGCCGTCACGGCGGGTCACTCTGTGCAGATGTGGGCCCACCTATGGTCACACGTCCAGTGTGACCGACCGCACTGACAACCGTCACTTGGTCTTGGGTGGCTTGCCGCCCGCCGCCAGCTCGAATTCGGCTCGCGGGTGTTCCAGCGAGCCGAGCGAAACGATCTCGCGCTTGAAGAGTCCGGCGAGCGTCCATTCGGCGAGGACCCTGGCCTTGCGGTTGAAGGTCGGCACCCTGCTGAGGTGGTAGGTGCGGTGCATCAGCCAGGCCGGGTAGCCCTTGAGCTTGCGGCCGTAGACGTGCGCGACCCCCCTGTGGAGACCGAGCGAGGCGACGGAACCGACGTATTTGTGCTCGTAGTTCTTCAGCGGTTCGCCGCGCAGCGAGGCCAGGACGTTCTCGGCGAGGACCTTGGCCTGGCGTACGGCGTGCTGGGCGTTGGGAGCGCACTCCTTGCCCTTCTCGGGCGCGGTGAGGTCGGGGACGGCGGCGGCGTCTCCGGCCGTCCAGGCGTGTTCGGTTCCTTCGACCGTGAGCCTGGGGGTGGCGGTGAGGCGGCCGCGTTCGTTCAGCGGCAGGTCGCTCGCGGCGAGGACGGGGTGCGGCTTGACGCCGGCGGTCCACACGACGGTGCGGGTGGGGAAACGGGAGCCGTCGCTGAGGACGGCGACGCGGTCCGCGCAGGAGTCGAGGCGGGTCTCCAGGCGTACGTCGATGTTGCGGCCGCGCAGTTCGCGGATCGCGTACTTGCCCATCTCCTCGCCGACCTCGGGGAGGATCCGCCCGGATGCCTCGACGAGGATCCACTTCATGTCCGCGGGCTTGACGTTGTGGTAGTAGCGGGTGGCGTAGCGGGCCATGTCCTCCAGCTCGCCCAGCGCTTCCACGCCCGCGTAACCGCCGCCGACGAAGACGAAGGTGAGGGCGGCGTCGCGGACGGCCGGGTCGCGGGTGGTGGACGCGATGTCCATCTGCTCGATGACGTGGTTGCGCAGGCCGATGGCCTCTTCGACGGTCTTGAAGCCGATGCCGTAGTCGGCGAGGCCGGGGACCGGGAGGGTGCGGGAGACGGAGCCGGGCGCGAGGACGAGTTCGTCGTACGTGATCTCGATGGCGCCGCTGCCCTCCTCCTCGGTGGCGAGGGTGGTGACGGTCGCGGTGCGCTTGGCGTGGTCGACCGACTTCGCCTCGCCGATGACGATCTTGCACTTGTCCAGGACGCGGCGGAGCGGGACCACGACGTGGCGCGGGGAGATGGAGCCGGCCGCCGCTTCGGGCAGGAACGGCTGGTAGGTCATGTAGGGGTCGGGGGTCACCACGACGACCTCGGCCTCGCCGCTCCTCAGCTTCCGCTGGAGGTGCAGCGCGGTGTACATCCCGACGTAGCCGCCGCCGACAACGAGAATGCGCGCAGGTTCTGTCACTGTCCCATGACGCAACGGGCTCAGGAGTTTGTCCACAGGCCCGGCAAATTGTGTGACCGCAGGTCTTGTGCTCCGTGAGGTGCGGGAATTCCGCTGCGATGCGGAAGGTGCGCAGGTCAGGGGGCGTGAACGGGGCACGGGCGGCGACCGGATCAGGAAGGTTTCGTCCCATACTCCGATCGGGCGGGCGCTCCGGGCGGAACTACCCCCTTCTGAATCTACGCGCGCTCAACTATGTTCGTATCTCGTCGGGGCGGCCGGGTATGCGGTCCCGGCCGACTGTCAGGGCGGGGAGTCTCCGGGGGGAGACATCATTACCGGGGGAACGCTGATGCACATTCAAAACTCTCAATGGCAGGCTGCCGTCACATCCGACGGCAACGGGCGCGCGGGGTCTGGAGGATCTCGTTCCGCGCCGCTGCGTGTGGACGCACAGCGCAATCTTGAGCATGTACTGCGGGCCGCTCGCGAGGTGTTCGGCGAGCTGGGCTACGGGGCGCCGATGGAGGACGTCGCGCGACGGGCCAGGGTCGGGGTCGGGACGGTGTACCGCCGTTTCCCGAGCAAGGACGTGCTGGTGCGCCGAATAGCCGAGGAGGAGACCTCCCGGCTGACCGATCAGGCGCGTACGGCCCTGGGCCAGGAGGACGAGCCGTGGTCGGCGCTGTCCCGCTTCCTGCGCACTTCGGTGGCGTCCGGCGCGGGCCGGCTGCTGCCGCCGCAGGTGCTGCGGGTGGGCGTGGAGGGCGGCGACGGCGGTGAGTCGCCGTCGGCGCGGGACGAGGCGCGGGTGCCGCAGCAGCGGCAGGCCGTGGGGCCGGCGGCGCCGGACCTGCGACTGGTCGAGCCGCGGCCCACGGACGACGGCGGTGCCGGGACGGACGGCCTCGGGAGTGACGACGCGGGTGCCGCGGCGCTGCTGGAGGTCGTGGGGCGGCTCGTGGACCGGGCGCGTGCGGCCGGTGAGCTGCGCGGCGATGTGACGGTGGCCGACGTGCTGCTGGTGATCGCCACGGCTGCGCCTTCGCTGCCGGACGCGGCGCAGCAGGCGGCGGCTTCCGCCCGGCTGCTGGACATCCTGCTGGAAGGCCTGCGGTCCAGGCCCGTGTAGGTGCGTGGGCGTGGGTCCGCGGGTCCGCAGGCCCGTGGGGCCATGTCTCGTGGCTTCGTCGCTTCGTGGGCGTTCGCCCGTCGGTCCGCCTGTTCGCCGGGGGGCGGACGGCTCCGGTCCTTCGGGCGGGGCTTCCCGCCGCGGTCCGGGTGGATTTCCCGGGCCGCGGCGGCTTTTCAGCACGTCCGGCGGGCGGCGCGGCCGGGGCGGGCGGTTGCCCGGTCAGAGTGCGCGGCGCGGGGGGACTCCGCCGGCCACCGCGCGCTGACGGGGGGCCGCCGTGCCCGTCCAGCACGTGCCCCGGCGCGACACCAGGCGGCGCAGCCACAGCTCCGTGGAGACCAGGTCGGCGATCCCGTCGAGCGGTACGGGTTCGCCCTCGGCCGCCGCGCGCAGGGCCTTGCGTACGACACGGGCCTCGATCAGACCCGCGTCGGCCAGCAGTGGCGCGTCGAAGAGCGCGATCAGGTCGCCGACGGCGGCGCGCAGGCCGGCGCGGGCGGCCGCCGCCGAAGAGGCGTGGGACGTGGCGCCCCAGCCGGGCGGCAGGTCCTTGATCCCCGCACCGGACAGGACCGTGCGCAGGATCGCGGCGCGCGCGCCCGGCTGGACGCGCAGGGCTTCGGGGAGGTTGCGGGACGCCCGTACGACCTGGTTGTCGAGGAAGGGCGCGTGCAGACGCTGGCTGCGGACCTCCGCGGCCTGCTCGAAGACCCGGTGGTCGGCGGCGGCGCGGGCCAGGGCGGCCCGCGCGCGGGCCTCACCGGGGCGCTGCACGGACGTGGGTCTGGTCGCCGCCCCCTGGAGGCGAACCGATACTTCAGCCAGCGCCTCACCCGTCAGCCAGCGTGCGGCCGGCCCCGGCCTGCTCCAGGCGAGGGCGGCCAGTGAGGCGTCCAGCGCGCTGCCCGCGCCGCCGTTTCCCCCGCCCCTGGCGCCCGGTTCGTCGAAGCGGCGCTCCATGAGGCGGCCCGCCGTCTCCTCGATGCCCGCGCGGTACGGCGTACGGGCGAGGCGGCGGGCGGCGCGGTAGACGGTCAGCGGGACGAAGAGCGAGTGGGCGGAGGGTCCTTCGACCTTGGCCAGCGCGGTGACGGGGCGCAGCATGTCGCGCCGTCTGCGGTCCATGAGCAGGTCGGCGAGGCGGGCCGGGTGGGCGTCGAGGACCTGGCGGGCACCGTGCCCCGTGAAGTGGTCGGCGCTGCCGGCGGCGAGACGGCGGCGGTGGCGCTCGGCGGTGACCAGGGACGGACCCGGTTCGTCGGTGAGCGGGCCGCTGCCCAGATCGGCGTACGGAAGGGCCTCTTCACCGGCGGCGACGACCACGTGGTGCAGGCGGGGGTTGGCGGCGATGGCACCGGCCCGCTCCAACTCCGCCTTGTTCCCCCGGTCTTCGGCGGTCAGGTCGTTGAAGGTGACGGCGAGCAGCCGCTCCCCCGCGCCCGTGCCGTGGCCCAGGACCGTGCCGGGCAGCCCCGGCAGGCCCGCGGCCAGCAGGGCGAGGGTGGCGGAGGCGCTGCCGCCGGAGAGGTCGGCGCCGATGCCGGGGACGGGCGCGCCGCGGGCGGCCCGGCGCTCGGCGGGGCCCATGCCGGGGACGGGACCCGGGTCGGGCGGCAGGGTCTCGGGGGCGTGGCGCGGTGCGGTGAGCCTGGCCCGTACCGCTTCGACCAGGGCGTCGCGTACGCCGTCGACCGCGCGCTCCGGGTCGAGCTGGGGCGCGGCGACGGCGAGGGAGGCCACCGGTTCGTAGCCGGTGATCTCGCGCGAGCCCTCGCGCAGGACGAGGGCGTGCCCCGGCGGGATGCGCCGTACGCCTGCGTACGGCGTGCCGTCGCGCAGCGCCTCGGGGACGTCGGGGCAGGCGAGCAGCGCCGCGAGGTGGCCGATGTCGAGCTGTGCCTCGATGAGGTCGGCGAGTGGGAGCGCGGCGGTGGCGTACGCGGTGCCATTGGCCCAGGGCGTGTAGAAGACGGGCCGGGCACCTGCCAGGTCACCGGCCACGGTGACGCGCCGGCCGACCTGGACGACGGCGGTGTAACTGCCGGACCACGCGGTCAGGTGCCGCAGTGCGCCGCCGCGCGCCGCGAAGAGGCCGACGCGCAGTTCTTCGTCGGACGCGCCGCAGCAGCCGAGGACGGCGATCCGGGTGAAGGCGTCGACGCTGAGGGTGCGGACCTCGTCGGGGCGCCAGTCCCCGACGGCCCACAGGGGGTCGGGGTCACCCCACAGGAGCTGGGCGCCGACCGGGTGCACGGTGAGGGATTCGTGGTCGGAGAAGGCGGAGGAGCCCGGAGAGCCGGAGGAAGGGGTGGCGCCGGCCGTGCCGACCGCGCCCACCGTCCCGAAGCTGGCGGCGACACTGCTCCACCCCACCAACCATCGCATCGCCGCCTCCACAGGCTGTGGACAACCAAACGCACGTACCGAAGCAGCCTCGAGAAACAACTGCGAGAAGTAGCTTCGGGACCATGCTGCCACGACAACGGCGTACGAGAGGGGCTGTGGAAGGCGTGCGGGCAAGACAATGCGCCCGCTGCGCGCAGGACTTCGGCCGGTTTGGGCGACAGGCGCCATTCGGCCATTCTGCGGGCGCGGCGCAGCCACGGGTGAACGCACGGTCCGGGAGGCGCTGTTCGCCTCCCGGACCGGTCCGCCACCCGCGGGGATGAAGGCGGCGGTGTCCCCCAGCCCGCTGGATCCAGTGCAGCGGGCCGACCCACGCGACTCCCATGGAAGCGGCTCCGGCACGAGCCCGACGAGAGCGCACGGGCGGGCGCACGGCCACACGCACGGAGCACGGGGCGGGGCACGGGCGTTCGTGTAACTACACGAATCTCGCCATACGGAACACCGCCCCTTAACGGTCGGGATGCGGAGAACTACGCTGGGTTTACTGATGTCCTGCGCGGGCCGCATATTCCGGCTGGGCTGGCCGCGCGCTCGTGCGGGCAGTAAGGCCGGGAATGTCCCGGCGGACGGCCGTCTGTGGCGAGGGGTGGCGCATGTCCAGGGAACAACGCGGGCCGAACGAAAAGCTCGGCACGGTTCTCGCCCTCGCGGGAATCAGCAACGCCGGCCTGGCGAGGCGGGTCAACGATCTCGGGTCGCAACGCGGCCTGACACTTCGTTACGACAAGACGTCGGTGGCCAGGTGGGTGTCCAAGGGCATGGTGCCGCAGGGCGCCGCGCCCCATCTGATCGCCGCCGCCATCGGCGCCAAGCTCGGCCGCCCCGTGCCGCTGCACGAGATCGGCCTGGCGGACGCCGACCCGGCGCCGGAGGTCGGCCTGGCCTTTCCGCGCGACGTGTCGGCCGCGGTGCGGTCGGCGACCGAGCTGTACCGGCTGGACCTGGCGGGCAGGCGGGCGGGCGGCGGCGGCATCTGGCAGTCGCTGGCCGGTTCGTTCGCGGTGAGCGCGTACGCCACACCCGCGTCCCGGTGGCTGATAACACCCGCCGACTCGTCGGTCGCGCGGGACTCCACGGCGACGTCGCCCAGCGAGCCGGCGTCCGACGCGACGCCGCTGCGGGTGGGGCACGCGGATGTGGCCAAGCTGCGGGAGGCGGCGGAGGACGCGCGGCGCTGGGACTCCAAGTACGGGGGCGGGGACTGGCGTTCGTCGATGGTCCCGGAGTGCTTACGGGTGGACGCGGCGCCGCTGCTCCTCGGCTCGTACAGCGACGACGTCGGCCGTTCGCTCTTCGGCGCCACGTCCGAACTGACCAGGCTGGCCGGGTGGATGGCCTTCGACACCGGGCAGCAGGAGGCCGCCCAGCGGTACTACATCCAGGCGCTGAGGCTCGCCCGCGCGGCGGCCGACGTGCCGCTGGGCGGGTACGTCCTGGCGTCGATGTCGCTCCAGGCGACCTACCGGGGCTTCGCCGACGAGGGCGTGGACCTCGCACAGGCCGCCCTGGAGCGGAACCGGGGCCTGGCGACCGCCCGCACCATGAGCTTCTTCCGGCTCGTGGAGGCGCGGGCGCACGCGAAGGCGGGTGACGCGCAGGCGGCGGGGGCCGCGCTGAGGGCGGCCGAGGGGTGGCTGGAGCGGGCGCGGGAGGGCGATCCGGACCCGTCCTGGCTGGGCTTCTACTCGTACGACAGGTTCGCGGCCGACGCGGCGGAGTGCTACCGCGACCTGAAGGCGCCCCGGCAGGTGCGGCGGTTCACGGAGCAGGCGCTGTCGCGGCCGACGGAGGAGTTCGTGCGCTCGCACGGCCTGCGCCTGGTGGTGTCGGCCGTCGCCGAACTGGAGTCGGGGAACCTGGACGCGGCGTGCGCGGCGGGTACGCGGGCGGTGGAGGTCGCGGGGCGGATCTCGTCGGCGCGGACGACCGAGTACGTACGGGACCTGCTGCACCGGCTGGAGCCGTACGGCGACGAGCCGCGGGTCGCGGAGCTGCGGGAGCGGGCACGGCCACTGCTGGTGGCACCGGCGTAGGGACGGGCGCGGAAGCAGGGGCAGGCTCAGGGGCAGGGGGACAGGGCTCAGGGGCGGCTCCGGCGGTGGTTTGAAGGCGCTGTCAGTGGGTCAGTGCATCATCGGGACTCCGGGGCGCTCTCCGGGAGGACACGGACCCGGACACGGCCGTGGTGGGAGGTGAAGCGATGCCGTACGACCGCTATGGCCGTTACGACTGCGACGTGCTGGTGATCGGCGCGGGAATCGTCGGTCTCTCGGCGGCGTACGCCGTCACGCGCGCCGCGCCGGGCACGCGCGTGACGGTGCTGGAGAAGGAGCGGGGCCCGGCCCTGCACCAGACCGGGCGCAACAGCGGCGTCATTCACAGCGGCATCTACTACCGGCCGGGCTCGCTCAAGGCCCGGTACGCGGTGCGGGGCGCGGCCGAGATGATCAAGTTCTGCGCGGAGTACGGCATCGCGCACGAGGTGACGGGCAAGCTGATCGTCGCGACGGAGCGGGCGGAACTGCCGCGGCTGCACGCCCTGGTGCAGCGCGGCCGGGAGAACGGCATTCCGGTGCGGGAGCTCGGCCCCGCCCAGATAGCGGAGTACGAGCCGAAGATACGGGGCCTGGCCGCGATCCAGGTGGCCACGACCGGTGTGTGCGACTTCGGGGCGGTCGCGGCGCAGCTCGCGGAGAGCCTGAGCACGTCGGGCGCGGAGATCCGGTACGGCGCGGAGGTGACCGTCGTCGACCGGCGCCCCTGGGGTGTCGCCGTGCGGACGGCGGACGGGACGGTGGTGCGGGCGCGGGTCCTGGTGAACTGCGCGGGGCTGCACTGCGACCGGGTGGCGCGGCTGGCGGGTGACGACCCGGGGGTGCGGATCGTCCCGTTCCGGGGGGAGTACTACGAGCTGGCCCGGCCGGAGCTGGTGCGCGGCCTGGTCTACCCGGTGCCTGATCCGGCGTTCCCCTTCCTGGGGGTGCATCTGACGCGGGGCATCGACGGCGGCGTGCACGTCGGCCCGAACGCGGTGCCGGCGCTGGCGCGGGAGGGGTACGCCTGGTCGGTGGTACGGCCGCGCGAACTGGCCGGGACGCTCGGCTGGCCGGGCTCCTGGCGGACAGCGCGGCGCCACTGGCGGTACGGCGCGGGTGAGCTGCACCGCTCGGTGTCGAAGCGCGCCTTCACGGAGGCGGTGCGGCGGCTGCTGCCGGAGGTCACGGAGGCGGATCTGCGGGCGGCGCCGGCGGGGGTGCGGGCGCAGGCGGTGCTGCGGGACGGGACGCTGGTCGACGACTTCCTGATCCGGGAGGCGCCGCGCACGATCCATGTCCTGAACGCCCCGTCCCCGGCGGCGACCGCCTCGCTCCCGATCGGCAGGCGGGTGGCACGGCGGGCGCTGGGAGCGCTGGAGGCGCTGGGGGCGAGGTAGGCCGCCGCCCTCCGGGGCTGCCGGGCTTTTCTCCTCCTGTTCGTCGCGCCGTAGAATCGGGGCATTGTGTCTGAGTCCTCCAGCGTCCGTCCCGGCGCCGCCCACCACGTCTCCCCCTTCCACCGAGCGAAGGGCGAGCCCCGCTTCCCCGGCGGTCCCGCGCCCGACCCCGCCGGATCGCACCACGAGCGGCGGATCCGCAGCTTCCAGCCGCGGCGCAGCCGGGTGACCACGGGGCAGGCCGAAGCGCTGGAGCGGCTCTGGCCCCAGTGGGGCCTGGACATCGACGGGCAGCGCGTCCTCGACCTCGACGAGCTCTTCGGCGGCCGTGGAATGCCGGTCGTGCTGGAGATCGGGTTCGGGATGGGTGAGGCCACCGCGCAGATGGCCGCCGAAGACCCCGGCACCGGCATCCTCGCCGTCGACGTGCACACCCCCGGGCAGGGCAACCTGCTCGGTCTCGCCGAGCGCGCCGGCCTCACCAACGTCCGGGTGGCCAACGGCGACGCGATCATCCTGCTCCGCGAGATGCTGCCGCCCGCCTCCCTCGCCGGGCTGCGCGTCTACTTCCCCGACCCGTGGCCGAAGAAGCGCCACCACAAGCGGCGCCTCATCCAGCCCGAGTTCCTCTCCCTCGCCGCGCCCAGCCTCGCGCCCGGCGCGCTCCTGCACTGCGCGACCGACTGGGAGCCGTACGCCGAGCAGATGCTGGAAGTGCTCACCGCGCACCCCGGCTTCGAGAACACCGTGCCGGACGGCGGTTACGCGCCCAGGCCCGGATTCCGGCCGCTCACCCGCTTCGAGGGGCAGGGGCTCGACAAGGGCCATGTCGTGCACGACCTGTTGTTCCGCCGCAAGTAGAACCCGCGGCCAGAACCCACGGGCAGAGTCCCTGGGCATCGCCGGCTGTCAGTACCTCTCGTTAGGGTCGTCGGGTGTACGAGTCGCCTCCGCACCCCCGGCACCACCCGGCGGTCCCGGACTGTGAGCAGCAGCCGCAGTTCACCGCCGTACCGCCGCCTGCGCACTGGCGCTACAAGCCGCGCCGCGCCTGGTGGCGTGCCAGGGCGGTGCGCGCGGGCGCGGTGATCACGCTGCTCGCGCTCTGCGCCCTGGTGATCCTGGCGATCGTCCGCGACCAGACCGGCACCCAGGGCTTCCTGGTCGGCCTGGGGCTGGCGGTACTGCCGGTGCCGCTGCTGGCCGCCGCGTTCCGCTGGCTGGACCGGGTGGAGCCCGAACCCTGGCGGAACCTCGTCTTCGCCTTCGCCTGGGGCGCGTTCGCCGCGGCCCTCGTCGCGATCATCGCGAACAGTTTCGCGACCCGCTGGATAGCCACGGCCACCGCCGATCCGGCGGGGGCCGAATCCCTCGGCGCGACGGTGATAGCCCCGGTCGTCGAGGAGAGCGCGAAGGCGGCGGCGATACTGCTGATCTTCCTTTTCCGCAGACGGGACTTCACCGGGATCGTCGACGGAGTGGTCGTCGCCGGCTTCACGGCGACCGGCTTCGCCTTCACCGAGAACATCCTCTATCTCGGCAACGCCTTCGGTGAGGACCAGGCGGCGGGCGCCTCCGGCCTCGCCTCGGTGACCGCGGCGACCTTCTTCGTACGCATCGTGATGTCGCCGTTCGCGCACCCGCTGTTCACGGTGCTGACGGGCATCGGCTTCGGGCTCGCCGCGCTCGCGCCGCAGCGGCGCCCGGGCCGGTGGCGGCGGATCGCGCTGCCGCTGCTCGGTCTGGTGCTCGCCATGGGCGTGCACGCCCTGTGGAACGGCTCCGCGGCCTTCGGGACGTACGGCTTCTACGCGGTGTACGCCGCCTTCATGGTCCCCGCCTTCGCGCTGCTGACCTGGCTGGTGATCTGGACGCGCCAGCGCGAGCTGCGCACGATCGCCGCCGAACTGCCCGCCTACGCCGCCGCCGGCTGGCTGCGGCCGGCCGAGCCGTCCGCGCTCGCCTCGATGCGGGCCCGTTCGCTGGCACGGGGCGCGGCGGCGCGCGCGTACGGAAGCAGTCCGTACGGAAGCCGGGCGGCATCCGGCGGGCGGGCCGCGTCCCGGGCCGCCGCCCGTGCCGTCGCCGAGTACGAGGTCTTCGCGACGTCCCTGGCCTTCCTGCGCCACCGGGCCCACCGCGGCGCGGTGGGCCCGGACTTCACCGCACGCGAGCAGGAGCTGCTGCACCACCTGTGGCAGCGCAGGGACGTGGCCGGGCCGGCCCTGGAGTACGCGGCGCGGGCGACAGGCCGGGTGTGGGCCCCGCCACCGCCCCCGTGGCAGCCCCAGCCGTACCCGCGGCCGTCGCCGGCGCCGTGGTACGGACCGCCGCCCCAGCGCTCCGCCCCTCACCGGGACCACGCCGTCCACAACCCGTACCGGCAGCAGCAGCGGTAACAGAGCCGGCAGCCCTGGCGACGGGGGGTGTGTGCCAGGACTGCCGGGGATCGGGGGGAACCGCGGGAAACACCGTCAGACCGTGAGGCCCTTGTCCCGCAGCCACGCGGCCGGGTCGATACCGGCGCCGCCGGGCGTGTGCACTTCGAGGTGCAGGTGGTCTCCCGTCACATTGCCGGTGGCGCCCACGCGGCCGATGACGTCGCCCGTTCCGACCTCTCCGGAGGTGACGGTCATCGAGGAGAGGTGGCAGTACCAGATCTCCGTGCCGTCCGGGAGCTCCAGGACGATGCGGTAGCCGTACGCGCCCGACCAGCCCGCCGACTTGATGGTGCCGCCGTGCACGGCCTTGAGCGGCGTGCCCTTCGGGGCGGCGAAGTCCAGGCCGGTGTGGTGGCCGGAGGACCACATCGAGCCGGACTGGCCGTAGGTGGAGGTGAGCGTGTACGACGAGAGCGGCATCGAGTAGCTGGCGGCCAGCTTGGCGAGCCGCTCCTGCTCGGCCTTGCGCGCGGCCTCTTCCTCCGCCTTCCGCTTCTCCTCCTCGGCCTTCCGCTTCTCCTCCTCGGCCTTGGCCTCCGCCGCGCTCTGCTGCTCGGCAGCCTCGGCCGCGGCCTGCTCGGCGGCCTTCGCCTCGGCGGCCACCTTGGCCTCGGTGTCGGCGGCGTCCTGCTGCTGCTCGGCCTGCTGGAGGATGCGGGCGCGCAGTGCCTCGCCCGCGTCGGTGGTGCCCTGCTGCGCGTCGGCGGTGGAGACGCCCGCGGTGGTGAGCGGGGCGGCGGCCAGGATCGCCTGGCCCGCCGTGCCTGTACCCGCCTGGCCGCCGGAGCCCGAGCCGGAGTCCGAGTCGTCGGACATCAAGGCGCCTATGCCGGGAAGGGACTTGGCGTCGGGCAGCGAGTCCGCGATCGCGTCGGGAAGGGAGATCGAGACGGCCGGCTTGTCCTGCGCGGTGGCTATGCCCCCCGCACCGACCGCGGCGATGACGCCGACGCCGAGAACGGTGGAACTACGGCCGATTCCACCGCGCTGCTTGGCGACGCGATGACGGCCGCGCACGGGACGGATGGACTCCTCGGTGGGATTCCACTCTTCCCAGGTTCCCTCCGCGCCACCGGGAATGGCGGCGGCGTTCGGTACGTTCGGTACCTCGTACCCGTAAGAGGGCAGGGTGGCTTCGGGGGCAGGCCTGTTGGACGCCACGGAGGCGTGCTCCTTTCCTTCCTTCTCGCCTACCGGGTTAGCTGACGGGTTCGGAGCAGGAAGGTCTCCTACGGGCTCCTCGTAGGTACGAAGGAGTCCGATTCACCCCAAGGAACGTGGTTCCCCGGTTCCCTTGCGGAATTCGGCGCGTGCGCACGGTGTCGCCTCTTGCGACGACTGGGACGACCGCGCTGCGTTATCGAACGTTAATAGACACCAGGTCCGCTTTCCAAGCTGTTCCAGTTGATCGTTAACGATATTGGCCTGAACCAATCACCACACAAGTGGTCACAGTAGGGCGAGTTGACCTGCCCCCGATCGGCACTCTGAAACCTCGTCTTCATGACGGTTCGTCAATTGTTATGCGCAGTGGTGTCTTACGACTACACAGCGTCGTGGGCCTAGTTTCGTCACCATGGTTGTCAACAGCACGCGGTCCGTGGCCGGCCGCTACCGCGAGTTCTCCGCACAGCAGGCGCACGGCGTCTCCCCCGTCTACGCCGAACTCACCGCCCGCATCAGCGAGGACGAGGACCTCTGCGCCCTCATCGCCGCCCTGCCGCCCGGCAACAAGCAGCAGCCCAATCTCCTCCTCGCGGCCGTCCGCTTCCTCGGCGGTCCCTACGAGCGGTGGGCGCCCTTCCGCGCCTGGACCCTGGCCCACTGGGACGCCGTACGCGCCGTCGTGCTGACCCGCTTCACCCAGACCAACGAGCCCGCCCGCTGCGCCACCCTGCTGCCCCTCCTCGCCGCGCTCCCGCAGCCCCTCGCCCTCATCGAGGTCGGCGCCTCCGCCGGCCTGTGCCTCCACCCCGACCGCTACGCCTACCGCTACGACGGCGGCGCCGTCCTGGGCTCCTCCCCCGTCACCTTCGACTGCCGCACGGAGGGCCCCGCGCCCCTGCCCACCGCGCTGCCCGGCATCGCCTGGCGCGCCGGCATCGACCTCAACCCCCTCGACACCACCGACGAGGACGACGTCCGCTGGCTCCAGTCACTGATCTGGCCTGGCCGCGCGGAGCGCCCGCGTCAGCAGCTCGCCGCCATCGAGGCCGTACGTACGGCGCCCCGCCCCCGCATCGTCCGCGGCGACCTCGTCGACGAACTCCCGGCGCTGGCCGCCGAAGCCCCGGCGGACGCCACCCTGGTCGTCTTCCACACCGCCGTACTGACCTACCTGCCGCTCGCCCGCCGCGAGGAGTTCGCCGCGCTCGTCCGCGAGCTGCCGGGCCACTGGATCTCCAACGAGCACCACACCGTGCTGCCCTGGCTCGACGCCCCCGCCCCCGACGACGAGCACCTGCTCACCCTCGCCCTCGACGAGCGCGCGGTCGCCTTCACTGCTCCGCACGGTCAGAGTCTCCACTGGTTCGGTGCGACGAGTGCGACGAGTGCGCCGGACGCGCCGGGCGCGACGGGTATGACGGGTGTGACGCCACCCGCCTGACCAGGCTCACGGTCCGGCGGCGGTCCGGCTGCCCCTCGGCGGGCCGTGCGACCGCCAGCAGGGCCATGTCGTCCGTGGCGGCCCCGTGCGTGTGCAGCCGTACGTCGTCGGTGATCGCGTCCAGCAGTTCCTCGGGGCCCGGGAAGATCCGCCCGCGCAGCCGCGCGGGCGGATCGTAGAAGACGCCGGCGGCGTTCCTGGCCTCGGAGAGGCCGTCGGTGAAGAGCAGCAGCGTGGCGCCCGGCGGGAACGCGCGCTCCTGGGCCCGGTCGGGCCAGGTCCCCAGCTCGCCCATCCCCAGCGGCAGCGCGGCCTCGTCCGGCACGATCTCCGTGAGAGCCCCGTCGGCGTACAGCATGAGCGGCTCCGGATGGCCGCGGTTGACCAGCCGCACGACACCCCGGCCGCGCGGGATCTCGGCGAGTACGGCGGTCGTGAACCCCTCGAAGGCGTCGAGCCCGTCCCGCCGCGCGCCCTCCCGCATGAGCGCCCGCTCCAGCCGCTGCACGACGCCTTCGAGCGACCTCTCCTGCTCGGCGGCCTCCCGGAACGCCCCGATGACGACGGCCACCGCCTCCACCGCCTCGAGGCCCTTCCCGCGTACGTCGCCGACCACCAGCCGTACTCCGGCCGGTGTGTCCTGCACGGCGAAGAGGTCCCCGCCGATGAACGCGTCCGCCTGCGCGGCCTCGTACCGCGCCGCGACGTGCAGGCCGGCGATCCGGGCGGGGGGCGTGGGGATCACGGCGCGCTGGGCCGCCTCGGCGATGGTGCGGGCGGAGGCGAGCTGCTCCCCGCTGCGGCGTACGACGCGGTTGATGACCAGCGCGAGGACGGCGACGGTGACGACGGTGACCAGTTCGGTCACGGACTCGATCTCGGTCGAGGTGCCGTTGTACAGGTGCAGCCCCACGACGGCGGCGACCGCGGCGCCACCGGCCAGGAGCGTGTTGTGCAGGGAGAAGAACGGCGCGGCGATCAGCGGGGCGGCGGCGAAGAGCGGTGCCGCGGTGAAGTGCGGCGGCGTGACGACGTCGAAGACGAGCCCGCCGACGATCAGCAGCGCCGGCAGGGCCCGGAGGAAGTGCCGGGCCGCCCCCACGGCGTCGACGCCCGCTCCGCCTTGCTTCCCCACCTGTGGTCTCCCGCTCGCTCCGCATCCGCGTGCGGACGGTACCGTGCCCGGCCCAGGCTGGCCGTAGCCGCGCCGCACGGCCGTCCGGGGGCAGCCGACCGGGGGACGGCGGCGCCTCGTGCGAGCCGCGAACGACGAAGGTCCGGATCTCTTCCGAGATCCGGACCTTCGTCTTCTTCTTCAGTAGCGGGGACAGGATTTGAACCTGCGACCTCTGGGTTATGAGCCCAGCGAGCTACCGAGCTGCTCCACCCCGCGTCGTTGAACCCAACTCTACGCCATTCGGGGACCGGCTCCGACCATTTACGCCTGCGCGGCGATCACCCGTGCGGCGATCACCCGCGCGCGCCATCTCGGCGACCCCACGGCTCCACGCCACGTCCAGCGCCCGGAACTCGTCTCCCACGGACACCTGCCCGTCCGCCCCGAACCCGATCCCGCCGGTCTCCGCCTGCCGCAGCGACGCGGGCACGGCCTCGACCAGCGTGCCGGCCCCGAAGGGCGGCCAGGTCCCGGGCAGTACGGCCTGCAAGCAGCGCGCGATGCCCGACTTGCCCGAGCTGGAACCACCGTTGAGGACGATCACCCGGACTGTCACGGCGTCACTGTGACGACCGCGCCCAACCCCTGCCCGGGCGATGGGCGTTGTCCGCCGGCGCTACTCGGCGACCTCCGTCCGCTCCCACCACTCGTAGACGGTCAGCCGTCCTTCGTCACTGTCCTGGTGCCTCGTCGTGACTTTGAAGTGTTCGTACCCGCCGCGGTGCGGAATCTTCAGTTCCTGCCCGGGAGGAGTGATCGGGACGATCCGCTCGCGCAGATCCTCCGGGCCGCCTTCGAGGAGTGCCTTGTCCGTCATGCCCCCAGTCTTCCCAGGCACGAGCCGGCGCGCACCCGGACGCGCCCGGGGCCGAAGACACGAAAGCGCCCCGGCCGGGACGGGCCCGGCGGGGCGCTGACGTGCAGACCGGCCGGGATTCCCGGCCGCCTGGGGCGGTAGGCCGTGTGGGACTCGAACCCACAACCAACGGATTAAAAGTCCGCTGCTCTGCCAATTGAGCTAACGGCCCTCGGCGCGTCACCCCCGAGCATAGCCGCAGCAAGCCCGGCAGCCGATCGGGTATCGGTCGCCGGGCCCGTCGGAGTCTGCCCGGACCCTAGAACAGACCCTTGTAGTTCTGCCAGCCGGTGGCGATCTGCGTGCGGTTGCCGAAGGAACCGCGGCCGTCGCCGTCGTTGCGGAACAGCTTCCCGGCGGAGTCGCGTTCGACGATGTCCGCCTTGCCGTCACCGTTCAGGTCACCGACGCCGACGACGGCGTCGTACGACCGGCCCCAGTCCTTGAAGACCTGGACCCGCCCCTTGAACGTGCCGTTCCCCGTGCCGTCGTAGCGCCACAGCCCGCCCGACCTGTCGTGCCCGAGCAGATCCGCCTTGCCGTCGCCGGTGATGTCGCCGACACCGGTGATCCGCCCGTACGTCTTCCAGTTCGCGCCGATCCGCACCTTGGCGCTGAACTTCCCGCCGGCCGCGCCCGCGTAGAAGTACATGTCTCCCGTCGCCGTCGGGCGACAGGAAGTGCAGCCACTTGGTGGTCGTGCCGTCCGCACCGATGACGCTCCTGACGGCGACGACCGTGCTGCCGTAGGTACGCAGATGGGTCAGCCCACTCGGCACGGTGAGCCTGCGGACCGTACCGTCCGACGCGTCCCGGAGTTCCACCTCCCGGCCGTCGACATGGGCCAGCGCGTCGGTTCCCGTGGAACGGCCGGAGCCGGCGGCCGGCACCGCGGAGGTCTTGCCGTCCTCGAAGCGCGTCCACTGCCACTCGGAGAGACCGCTTTCGCGGTGGAACACTCCACGTGTGCCGACTCCGTCCGCGTCCCAGCCCTGAGCGGACGACATGAGCGTGGCCGTCCGGGCCTCGTTCCGGAAGGTCGTGGGAACGACGACTTCCTGTGAGGCCGGCGTCTCCACCGCCACCGCAGCGTTCATGGGCGCGACGAGGCCGACTCCCACGGCTGCGGCGATCGTGCCGCGTACAAGGGCATGACGTGTCACTGAGGTCCCTCCCCGGGAGCCTGAAGAAGGCATGGGAAGGCGACGGCGGCTGTGCGCGCGCCGTCGGCGAATCGAATCGAGCCACGCCCCCCGGCAGTGCTCCCCATGCGAGTGGGCGGAGCGTAACAGCAGTGACGTATGTGGGGAAAAGAAAAAAGAAAGGCGGGCCCGTTCGTGGAGAACGGGCCCGCCTTCGCAGATCAGCGGCCTATGCCGCCGAGTTGATCAGCCGTCAGCTGTCAGCTGCGCTTCCAGCGCGGCTTGTCGTCACGGCGGCCGAACGAGCCGGTGCCGGTGCCGGTGCTGCCGCTGCCGCGGTGGTCGTCACGACGGCCCTGCGGGCGGTCGTGGCCGCCGGAGCGGAAGCCGCCGCCGGCCGGACGGTCGTCACGGCGGTCGCGGTTGAACGGACGGTCGTGGCCGCCGGAGCGGAAGCCGCCACCGGTGGCCGGACGGTCGTCACGGCGCTGGAAGCCGCCACGGTCGCCACCACCGCGGTTGTCGTCACGACGGTCGTCGCGACGGAAGCCGCCGCCACGGTTGTCGTCACGGCGCTCGAACGGACGGCCGCCACGGTCGCCACCAGCCGGACGGTCGTCACGGCGCTGGAAGCCGCCACGCTCGCCACCACGGTCGTCACGGCGGAAGCCGCCACGGTCACCGCCGCGGTCGTCACGGCGCTCGAACGGACGGCCGCCACGGTCGCCACCGGCCGGACGGTCGTCACGGCGCTGGAAGCCGCCACGCTCGCCACCACGGTCGTCGCGGCGGAAGCCACCACGGTCGCCACCGCGGTCGTCACGACGGAAACCACCGCGGTCACCGCGGTCGCCGCCGCGGTCGTCACGGCGCTGGAAGTTGCCGCGCTCGTCACGACGCTCCACCGGCTGGGCCGGCACAGCGGCGGCAGCCTCGGCGGCCGCGAGCTCGGCCTCGGCGGCCTTGGCCGCCTCGGCGAGAGCCTCCTCCGGGTCCTCGCCGCGCTCACGCGCCGCGCGGGCGACCAGACGGTCGGCCTCCTCGCGGAGCTCGGTCGCACGGCGCTGGACGCGCTCCAGCTCACGGGTGAGCTCCTTGGCCTCGCGCTCCGCCTGCTTGGCGGCGTTGCTCGCGGAGTCGGCCTGGACCTCGGTCAGCGAACGGGCGCCGGTGATCTCGGCGACCTCCGGCTCGAACGCGCCCGCTCCGCCGACGATGTGGCGCGAGGCGTCGACGCCCGCGTCCTCCATCAGGCGGAAGATCTGGCGGCGCTGGTGCGGCAGCGACAGGGAGACGACGACACCGGACTTGCCGGCGCGGGCGGTACGGCCCGAGCGGTGCAGGTAGTCCTTGTGGTCACCGGCCGGGTCCACGTTGAGCACCAGGTCGATGCCGTCGACGTGGATGCCGCGAGCGGCGACGTCGGTGGCGACCAGGGCGTTGACGTAGCCCTTCTTGAAGTCCTCGAGGACGCGCGTACGGGCGCCCTGCGTCATGCCGCCGTGCAGCGCGTCGGCCTTGACGCCCGAGTCCTGGAGCTGCTCGGCGATGCGGTCCGCGCCCAGCTGGGTGCGGACGAAGATGATCGTGCGGCCCTTGCGGGCGGCGATCGCGGCCGTGACCGGCGCCTTGTCCTTCGGCTTCACGACGAGGACGTGGTGGGTCATGGTCGAGACGTTGCCCTGCGCGCTGTCGACCTCGTGCGTGACGGGGTTCGTCAGGTAGCGCTTGACCAGCGTGCTGATCTCGTTCTCCATGGTGGCGGAGAAGAGCATCCGCTGGCCGCCGCCGGGGATCTGGTCGAGCAGCTCGGTGACCTCGGGCAGGAAGCCCAGGTCGGACATCTGGTCGGCCTCGTCGAGGACGGCGATCTGGACGTTCTCGAGCGAGCAGGCGCCGCGGTTGATGATGTCGCGCAGGCGGCCCGGGGTGGCGACGAGGACGTCGACACCGCGCTCCAGGGCGTAGATCTGGTTGCTCATGGACGTACCGCCGCAGACGACCTTCATCTTCAGGCCGAGTACGTCGCCGTACGGCTGCAGCGCGTCCGCGACCTGCATCGCGAGCTCACGCGTCGGGGTCAGGATGATCGCGCGGGGCTTCTTCTTCTCGGTGTGACCGCCGGCCAGCGTGGCCAGGGTCGGCAGACCGAAGGAGAGCGTCTTGCCGGAGCCGGTGCGACCGCGGCCCAGGATGTCCTTGCCGGCCAGGGCGTCCGGAATGGTCGCGGCCTGGATCGGGAAGGGGGCGGTGACGCCGTTCTGCGCGAGCTTGCGGACGACGCCGTCGGGCAGGCCCAGGGTGGCGAAGGTCACGGCGGGCTCGGCGGGCTCGGCGTCGGCCTCGGCGGGCTCGGCGGGCTCGGCGGCCTCGGCGTCGGCCTCGATCGCGTCGTCGATCTCGACAATCTCGTCGATCTCTGCGGTGATCTCGGTGGCCTCGATGACGTCGGCGGCCTCTACGGCCGTCTCGTTCTCGGGCATGGCGGTGCGGTCAGTGCTGGAAATGGACATGCGAAATGCGAAACCTCTCGGAGTCTCGGCACGCGCCCAAACTCCGTGAAATCGCAAATCAATCGCAAATCGACCGCCTCAGTGCGGTCAGTCACGGTAAGGGAGAGTACGCGCCACGGGGCGCTCCAGGTCCTCGTTCTTTACGAGAACTCAACGGCGCCGGGCAATGGGATCAAACGATCTATAACCATACGCACCCTCCCCCCCTTCTGGCAAACCGGGGTCCCTACACCGGCCCGACCTGCGGTGATGCCACCGGCTTGCGCTCCCTTTCACGCCGCTCCCCCATCGCCGCGGTCTGCGTGCCGGCCGCCGGCGACGCCGAGGGCGGCGGCGTGCCCGGCTCCGGCTCGGACGGCGTCACGGGGGGCGGCTCCGTGGTCGGCGGCGGCTCGGTGGGCTCGGGCGGGCGCGTCGGTGCCGCCGTGCTCTCCGTCGGCGCCGGCACGCCGGGGCGCGGCTTCGGCCGGGGGCCGCCCTTCGGGGGCGGGGCCTGGCCGCTCTTCGACGGCGCGGCGGAGACGCCCGGCGACGAGCGGGGGCCCGCCGACGCGTCGTCCCCGGCCTTGCCGTCGTCGTCCACCCTGGCGTTCTTGCCGCCCTTGGCCCCCTTGCCGCCGTCGCGGCTGGACGCCGCCTGCCCGCCGGTGTGGCCGATCCCCGTCCCGATCCCCGTCCCGATCCTCGCCTTCGCCCCGTCGGGTTCCGCCGCCGCGCCCTGCCGGGCCGCCGGGCGGGTGGGCGCCGGCTCGCTCCCCTCGTCGGTCACGCTCATGCAGCCCGCCGACGCCGCGGCCACGAGCACGACAGCGGCCAATCGGGCCGGGGCCAATCGGACAGGATGGGGCAACTGGCGCACGGGCGGCACCTCCGGGGCACGGCAAGCGGGATTTCACTGCCCAACTCCCTTTGCCCCACAAGGGACACGCAAGGGACGCGCAAGGGAGGCCCGGGGAAAGGCAGGGGACAGGCAGGAACCGCGCGGGACAAGCACCCGCCGCCCGCGCACCACCCACGAGCGACAGACGCCCCGCGGGCCGTCACCCCAGCAGCCCCCGCGCAAGATCGAATCCCAGAAAGACCGCGCCGAGACCCACCAGCAGCGACGCCCCCGCGTTCGCCGCCGCCAGGAACGTCCAGCCGCGCTCCGCCAGCCGCAGCGTCTCGTAGCTGAAGGTCGAGTACGTCGAAAGGGCCCCGCACAGCCCGGTCCCGAGCAGCGCGTACGTCCCCGAGGACACCAGCGCTCCCGCCAGCGCCCCCAGCACCAGGCTCGCCCCCGCGTTGACCACGAGCGTCCCCCACGGGAACACCGAATCGTGCCGCCCCTGGACCGCGCGGTCCGTCAGGTACCGCAGCGGCGCCCCGACCGCGGCCCCGGCCGCCACCAGCAGCCAGGTCACGCGTCCGCCACCCGCCCCACGGCCGCCCGCGTCACCGCAACCGCCGCCCACACCGCGCCGAGCGCCCCCGCGAACGTCCCGGCGGCGTACCCCAGCGCGGTGAGCGCGTCGCCCCGGTCCAGCAGCCGGGCCACATCCAGGGCGTACGTCGAGAAGGTCGTGAAGCCGCCCAGCACACCGGCCCCCAGGAACGGCCGGACCAGCGCGTGCCCCCGCCCCTGCTCGCTCACCAGCACCATCAGCACCCCGATCAGCGCGCTTCCCACCACATTGACGCCGAAGGTCGTCCACACGCTCCCGGGCCACACCGCCCCCGCCCCGTACCGGGCCAGCGCCCCCAGCACGCCGCCCGCCGAGACCGCCGCGAGCACCCGCCACCCGCCGCTCCCGGCGGTCTCGGCGCGGTGCGCGGGCACACGCAGGTCGACGTCCGGGTCGATCGCGCCGTCGGGACCGGTCGCGCGGTTCACCCGTACCCCAGCGCGTGCAGCCTCTCGTCGTCGATCCCGAAGTGGTGCGCCACCTCGTGGACGACGGTGATCTCCGTCTCCGCGACGACGTCCTCCCGGGATTCGCACATCCGCAGCGTCGGCCCCCGGAAGATCGTGATCCGGTCCGGCAGCACCCCGGCGTACCACTCGCCGCGGTCGGTCAGCGGGGTCCCCTCGTACAGTCCGAGCAGATCCGGTTCGTGGTCCGGGTGGTCCGCCGACGGCTCGTCCTCCACGAACACCGCGACATTGTCCATCAGCCGCGTCAGCTCCGGCGGGATCCTGTCCAGCGCCTCGGCGACCAGTTCCTCGAACTCCTCACGCGTCATCTCCAGCACCTGGCCATTGTCACGTAGATTCCGCCCGACGGGCGGGGGTGGGCGCCAGTGGGCATGGGCCGCCTCCCGCATGGGCATACGGCAGCAATGGCCCGCGCTCCTTTTCGTGCCGTGCTCACCCGGCTGCAACGCCACTACCGCTCCCACCACACCGCCCCCACCAGCACCCTCGTACACGCCCCGCACCCCTATGCGCGGATGTTCGGCCTCACCGCGGTGGTTCTCTGCGGCGCCTGGCTCGGCCTGCTGATCGTCGGCAGTGTCCGTACGCCGGTCGGCCCGGTGGACGCGACCATGACGCTGCGCGCGTCCGCCGCCGGCGGCACGAAGATCAACGTCTCCCCTCTCGGCGCCCTCGAACTCGACACCCACACCGCCCCCGTCCGTCTCGACGTGGACATCGACCAGCTCGACCCGGTCCGCTCCCAGGCCCTCGTCGAACACCCCGAACGCCTCTCCGGCCTCCAGGAGGAGATCTCCGAGGACGTCGCCGACGGCGCCACCGAACTGGCCGTGCGCTCCTGCGTCGCCGTCGTGTCGGGCGCCACCGCCCTCGGCCTGGCCGTCTACCGGCGCCCGCGCCGCGCCCTGGCGGCCGGCGGTCTCGCGCTCGCCCTGCTGACGGCGTCGGGCATCAGCGCGTACGCCACCTGGAACCCGAAGTCGGTCCTGGAGCCGAAGTTCTCCGGGCTGCTCTCCTCCGCGCCCTCCGTGGTCGGCAACGCGCGCAGCATCGTCAGCGAGTTCGACGTCTACCAGAAGGAACTGGCGCGGCTCGTCACCAATGTGACGAAGCTGTACGACGCCACGTCGACCCTCCCGACCTACCAGCCGGACCCGGCCACGATGCGCGTGCTGCACGTCTCGGACATCCATCTCAATCCGGCGTCGTGGCACATCATCGGCTCGCTCGTCGAGCAGTACGACATCGACGTGATCATCGACTCCGGCGACACCATGGACCACGGCACCGCCGCCGAGAACGGCTTCCTCGACCCGATCTCCGACCTCGGCGCCCCGTACGTGTGGGTCCGCGGCAACCACGACTCGGCCGCCACCCAGCGCTACCTCGAACGGCTCAAGGGCGTGCACGTCCTCGACGAGGGCAGGGCGGTGACGGTGGCGGGGCTGCGGATCGCGGGCACGGGCGACCCGCAGTTCACCCCGGACCGCTCGGTCGAGGCACAGGGCGACCCGGCCGAGCGCATGGCGGGCATCCGCCTCGCCTCGGCCCTGCGCGACCAGAAGCGCGCCGGCACGCCCGTCGACATCGCGGTGGCGCACAACCCGGTGGCGGCCCGCGAGACGGACGGCACGGTCCCGCTCGTCCTGGCCGGACACATCCACAACCGCAAGAACGAGGTCCTCGACCAGGGCACCCGCCTGAAGATCGAGGGCTCGACGGGCGGCGGCGGCCTGCGCGCACTCCAGAACGAGAAGCCGGAGAAGGTACGGGCGTCGGTGCTCTACCTGGACCGTACGACCAAGCGGCTGCAGGCCTGGGACGAGATCACGCTGGGCGGCCTGGGCCTGACGACGGCCGAGGTCAGCCGCCGTCTCCCCCAGGAGAACAGCCCGGGAGCCACCCCGTCCCCGTCCCCCGCGCGGACCCCCTCCCCGGCCTCCCCCTCGCCCTCCCCGTAAACCGTTTTGGCGATCGGTCCCGCCATCCCATATGCTTCTCACGTCCCCGACGCGCTGCAAAGCGCCCAGGCGGGCTCTAGCCCTCATCGTCTAGTGGCCCAGGACGCCGCCCTTTCAAGGCGGTAGCACGGGTTCGAATCCCGTTGGGGGCACGCACAACCGTGTGCGAGACTTGGTCTCGCACCACGCTTGGTCCTGTGGAGCAGTTTGGAGTGCTCGCCACCCTGTCAAGGTGGAGGCCGCGGGTTCAAATCCCGTCAGGACCGCTGCGGATCGAAAGATCCGAGTGGCTGGGTAGCTCAGTTGGTACGAGCGATCGCCTGAAAAGCGATAGGTCGCCGGTTCGATCCCGGCCCCAGCCACCACTTCGAAGGCCCCGTCCACCGGACGGGGCCTTTCGTCTTATCCCTCCTCCGCCGGGGCCTTGCGGCGCCGGGCGCGCAGGGCGAGCACCACTGCCACCACCGCCACCACTGCGGCCAGCAGCACCGCGTCGGGCACCGCCTCGCCGAGACCGCCCACCCACTGCTCGACGGCGAACGAGTCGTCCACGTCCAGCAGTCCGGGCAGGGCCGTCGTCCCGTCGAACACGAGGAAGAGCGTGCCCAGCGCGACGAAGAAGAGCCCGGACAGCAGTGACGTGGTGTGCAGTTCGAAGCGCCCCGCCCGCAGCGCCCGCCCGCGCAGCCAGCGCCGCCGGCCCAGTTCGAAGCGCTCCCAGCCCAGGGCGAGCAGGAACAGCGGCACGGCCATGCCCAGCGCGTAGACGGCCAGCAGCAGTCCGCCGTACACCGGGCTGCCGCTGACGGCCGCGACCGTGAGGACGCTGCCGAGGATGGGCCCCGCGCAGAAGCCGGCGAGCCCGTAGACGGCTCCCAGCGCGTACACCGAGACGGCCGTCGTGGGCCGGATCCGCCCGGAGAGGGAGGCGATACGGCGTGGGGCGAAGCCCATGCCGAGGATCTGCGCGAGGCCGAGGGCGATGATCAGCCAGCCGCCGGCGAGGACGAGCTGGTCGCGGTGCCCGTAGAAGAGCCGCCCGGCGTACGAGCCGGCCGCGCCCAGCGGCACCAGGGTGGTGGCGAGTCCGGCGTAGAAGATGCCGGTTCTGGCCATCAGCCGTGACGCCGAGTCGATCGAGTACGCGAAGAAGGCGGGGAGCAGCAGCGCGCTGCACGGGCTGAGCAGGGCGAGCAGGCCGCCGAGGAAGGCGGCCAGGTATCCGATGTCGGCGTTCACTTCGCCGCCTCGTCCGTCTTCCCCGTCGTCCCCGTCTTCGTCTTCCCTGTTTTCTGCGCCTTCTGTGTCTTCACCGTCTCCGCCGCCGCCTCGATCGCCTCGGTGAAGGTCTCGGCGGGCTGGGCGCCGGCGATCGGCCGGCCGTTGACGAGGAACGACGGCGTGGAGGTGGCGCCCAGCTGGTACGCCTCCTCCTGGTCCTTCTTCACGGCCTTCACGGCCGCTTCGCTGCCGGCGTCCCGGGTGAAGCGGGCGATGTCCTCCACCCCGGCCTCCTCGGCCAGCGCCTTGAGCCTGGCGTCCCCGAAGCCCTTCTCCTTGGCCCCGTCGGCGTACGCGGCCGCGTGGAACTGCCAGAAGCGGCCCTGCTGCCCGGCCGCCCACGCGGCGCGGGCCGCCGCGTCCGACTCCTTGCCGAAGATCGGGAAGTTGCGCCACTCGATGCGCAGGGTGCCGTTGCCGACGTACTTCTTCACGAGCGCGGGCTCGGTGTCGCGGGCGAACTTTCCGCAGTAGCCGCACTTGAAGTCGGCGTACTCGATGAGCACGACGGGCGCGTCCGCCCTGCCCTGCGCGAGCGTGTCCCCGGCGTCGCGGCGGGCGAGCTTGGCGAGCTCGGCGTAGACGTCGGCCTGCGGGTCGGAGGAGACCTCCGCCGTCGCGGCGGAATCGCGCCCGTCGGGCTTGGTGGCGGTGTACGAGACGACGCCGAGCAGGACGGCCGCGGCGGCGACGGCCGCGCCGATGGCGAGGGGCTTGGAGCGGTTGCGGTTACGGGAGGGAGCCATGGGTGTTCGGTACTCCTGACGGAATGCGGAATGCGGAATGCGGAAGCGGAGGAGGCAGGGGGCGTGAACCGGAGCGCGGTGGGCCCGGCGGGGCTGTTTCCCGCGCCCGCCCCGGGGTCCGTCCCTCACCCGCCGGACGGTCGGCCGCACCGAGCCCGTCCGGTGCTTGAGGACACGCCCGAAGCTTGAGGACACGCCCGAAGCGCGTCCGGGGCCAGGGGGCCGGAGCGCGGGGCCCGGGGCCTGCCCCGGTTCAGGGGAGGGGCGGGCAGGGGAAGGCCCCGCAGGGCCGTTCGGCTAGACCCGCAGGATCGAGAGACCTATGGGCGACGGTGGGTCCAGCGGCGGCGGCCGGTGGCCGGGCGCCGGCCGCGGGGCCGGGCCGTCGGCGCCCCACGAACCGGCCCCGGGCCCGGCGCCGTACAGGGCGGGCAGCAGCTCGTACGCCGCCCCCTTGCGCGGCGGCGTGACCGGCGCGCTCCCCACGCCGTCCGGGTGCCGCTCGCGGCAGCCGGGCTCCCGCTCATCGGCGGAGCCGGGCGCAGAGACGGAGGCGGGAGCGGAAACAGGGGCAAGGGCAGAGGCAGAGGCAGAGGCGGGAGTCCCGCCCGGGGCCGTGACCGCTGCGGTCGCGGCCGGGGCCCCGCCCCTCGTGTCCGTACACAGGAGCAACGCGGCCAGCGCCAGCAACGTCCCCAGCAGCGCGCTCGTCGTCGCCGCGCCGCGGCACCGACGGCTGACCTGGGGCATTGGCTCGGGATCTCCTGTCCGGGGGGCGTCCCGCCAAGCGTAAAGGCTCCCGCCCGCCCGCCCCGGCCGAAATCGGTTCGCCAGTCGCAACCGGCGGGTGAGATCCTGAATCAGGTATGTCTACTTCCTTCGCCGACCTCCAGACCGCGCTCGCCGGGCTGCCGCTCCGCGACGCCCACCGGCTCGGCCGCCGTCTCGACGGCGCCCGTCGCATCCGCAAGCCCGAGGCCCGACAGGCCGTGCTGGACGAAATCGCCGCCGAGGCGGAGAAGTCCGCCGCCCGCCTGGCGCAGCGTGCTGCCCGCGTGCCCGAGATCACGTACCCGGAGTCGCTGCCGGTCAGCCAGCGCAAGGACGACATCGCCGAGGCGATACGCGACCACCAGGTCGTGATCGTCGCGGGCGAGACCGGCTCGGGCAAGACCACCCAGATCCCCAAGATCTGTATGGAGCTGGGCCGCGGTGTGAAGGGCATGATCGGCCACACGCAGCCGCGCCGCATCGCCGCCCGCACCGTCGCCGAACGCATCGCGGACGAGCTGAAGACCCCGCTCGGCGAGGCGGTCGGCTGGAAGGTCCGGTTCACCGACCAGGTCAACCCGGACGCCACCTTCGTCAAGCTCATGACGGACGGCATCCTGCTCGCCGAGATCCAGACGGACCGCGACCTGCGCGCGTACGACACGATCATCATCGACGAGGCCCACGAGCGGTCCCTCAACATCGACTTCCTGCTGGGGTACCTCGCCCAGCTGCTGCCCAGGCGGCCCGACCTCAAGGTCGTGATCACCTCCGCGACCATCGACCCCGAGCGCTTCTCCCGTCACTTCGGTGACGCCCCGATCGTCGAGGTCAGCGGCCGTACGTACCCCGTCGAGGTCCGGTACCGCCCGCTCCTCGAAGAGGAGGGCGACGACTCCGACCGCGACCAGATCACCGCGATCGCCGACGCCGTGGACGAGCTCCAGGCCGAGGGCCCGGGCGACATCCTGGTCTTCCTGTCCGGCGAGCGGGAGATCCGCGACACCGCCGACGCGCTCAACAAGAGGAACCTCCGCCACACCGAGGTCCTCCCCCTCTACGCACGCCTCTCGCACGCCGAGCAGCACCGCGTCTTCCAGCGCCCCACCGGCCGCCGGATCGTCCTCGCCACCAACGTCGCGGAGACCTCGCTCACCGTTCCCGGCATCAAGTACGTGATCGACCCGGGCACCGCCCGCATCTCCCGCTACAGCCACCGCACCAAGGTCCAGCGCCTGCCGATCGAGCGGATCAGCCAGGCCAGCGCCAACCAGCGCAAGGGCCGTTGCGGCCGTACGTCCGACGGCATCTGCATCCGGCTCTACTCCGAGGACGACTTCGTCACCCGGCCGGAGTTCACGGACGCCGAGATCCTGCGGACGAACCTGGCCTCCGTCATCCTCCAGATGACCGCGGCCGGCCTCGGCGACATCGAGAAGTTCCCCTTCATCGACCCGCCGGACCACCGCAACATCCGCGACGGCGTCCAGCTCCTCCAGGAGCTCGGCGCGCTGGATCCGGCCGAGAAGGACCCGAAGAAGCGGCTCACCGAGCAGGGCCGCAAGCTCGCCCAGCTCCCGGTCGACCCCCGCCTGGCCCGCATGGTCCTGGAGGCGGACAAGAACGGCTGCGTGCGCGAAGTGATGGTGATCGCCTCCGCGCTCTCCATCCAGGACCCGCGCGAGCGCCCGTCCGAGAAGCAGCAGCAGGCGGACCAGCAGCACGCCCGCTTCAAGGACGAGACGTCCGACTTCCTCGCCTTCCTCAATCTCTGGCGGTACGTCCGCGAGCAGCAGAAGGAGCGCGGCTCCTCCAGCTTCCGCCGGATGTGCAAGTCGGAGTATCTGAACTTCCTGCGCATTCGCGAATGGCAGGACATCTACACGCAGCTGCGCTCGGTCGCGAAGCAGATGGGCATACACGTCAACGAGGACGACGCGCCGGAGCTGTCCGTGCACCAGTCCCTGCTGGCCGGTCTGCTCTCCCACATCGGCCTGAAGGACACCGAGAAGAACGAGTACCTCGGTGCCCGCAGCGCCAAGTTCGCGATCTTCCCGGGCTCGGCGCTCTTCAAGAAGCAGCCCCGCTTCATCATGTCTGCCGAGCTGGTCGAAACGTCACGCCTGTGGGCGCGGGTCAACGCGAGGATCGAGCCCGAGTGGATCGAGCCGCTCGCCCAGCACCTCATCAAACGCACGTACAGCGAGCCGCACTGGGAGAAGGACCAAGCGGCCGTCATGGCGTACGAGAGGGTCACGCTGTACGGCGTCCCGGTCATCGCCCAGCGCAAGGTCAACTACGGCCGGATCGACCCGGAGACCAGCCGCGATCTTTTCATTCGCAACGCTCTGGTCGAGGGTGACTGGCGTACGCACCACAAGTTCTACGCGGACAACCGCAAGCTCCTGACCGAGGTCGAGGAGCTGGAGCACCGCGCCCGCCGCCGCGACATCCTCGTGGACGACGAGACGCTCTTCGACTTCTACGACCGGCGCATCCCCGAACACGTCGTCTCGGGCGCGCACTTCGACTCGTGGTGGAAGCACAAGAAGCGCGACGAGCCCGAACTTCTCGACTTCGAGCGCGAGATGCTCATCAACGAGAAGGCCGGGGCGGTCACCAAGGACGACTATCCGGACAGCTGGCGCCAGGGGAAGCTCAAGTTCCGGGTGACGTACCAGTTCGAGCCGGGCGCGGACGCGGACGGCGTGACCGTCCACATCCCGCTCCAGGTCCTCAACCAGGTCACGTCCGAGGGCTTCGACTGGCAGATCCCGGGCCTGCGCGAGGAAGTGGTCACCGAGCTGATCCGCTCCCTCCCCAAGCCGATCCGGCGCCACTACGTCCCGGCCCCGAACTACGCGCAGAAGTTCCTGGAGCGGGCCGTGCCCTTGCAGGAGCCGCTGCCGGTGACGCTCGCGCGCGAGCTGAAGCGGATGGTCGGCGTACCGGTCGAGGCGGACGACTTCGACCTGTCGCGCGTCCCGGACCACCTGAAGATCACGTTCCGGATCGTCGACGAGCGCCGCAGGAACCTCGCCGAGGACAAGGACCTGGAGGCGCTGCGGCTCAAGCTGCGCCCCAAGGCCCGTCAGGCCCTCTCCAAGGCCGCCGCGGCGACTGCGGGCCCCTCGGGCGAGTCCGTCGAACGCACGGGCCTCACGGACTGGACCATCGGCACGCTCAGCCGCGTCTTCGAGACGCGCAGGGCCGGCCAGCCGGTCCGGGCCTACCCGGCCCTCGTCGACCAGGGCGGGAGCGTCGCCGTACGGCTCTTCGACACGGAGGCCGAGCAGCAGCAGGAGATGTGGCGGGGCACGCGCCGGCTCATCCTGCTCAACATCCCGGTGAACCCGGCGAAGTTCGCCTCGGACAAGCTCAGCAACCAGCAGAAACTGGCCCTTTCGCGCAATCCGCACGGCTCGGTCCAGGCGCTCTTCGACGACTGCGCGACCGCTGCCGCCGACAAGCTGATCGCGGACCACGGCGGTCCGGCCTGGGACGAGGAATCGTTCCGGAAGCTGTACGACAAGGTCCGCGCCGACCTCGTGGACACGACCGTGCGCGCGGTGAACCAGGTCCAGCAGATCCTGGCCGCCTGGCAGGCCTGCGAGCGCCGCCTGAAGGCCGCCTCCAGCCCGGCGCTGCTGGCCAACCTCGCCGACGTACGCGACCAGCTGGCGGCCCTCGTGCCGCCCGGGTTCGTCACGAAGACGGGGCTGCGCCGGCTGCCCGACCTGATGCGCTATCTCGTCGCGGCCGACCGCAGGCTCCAGCAGATGCCGACGGCCGTCCAGCGCGACACCACGCGCATGGAGAAGGTCCACGAGATGCAGGACGAGTACGCCTGGCTGCTGGAGCAGCTGCCGCAGGGCAGGCCCGTACCGCGGGAAGTCCTGGACATCCGCTGGATGATCGAGGAGCTGCGGGTGAGCTACTTCGCGCACGCCCTGGGAACGGCCCAGCCCGTCTCCGACAAGCGGATCGTGAAGGCGATCGACGCGGCGGCCCCGTAACTCCGCCGTCGCCTTGAGTGAGTTCGCCCGCACCCCCTGACCTGCTGTACAGTCTGTCTTCGCAGCGCCGAACAACACGGCAAAGCGAAGCAAGGTCCTGTGGAGCAGTTTGGAGTGCTCGCCACCCTGTCAAGGTGGAGGCCGCGGGTTCAAATCCCGTCAGGACCGCACAAGAAGAAGTACGGGAAGGCCCGGATCCACAAGGATCCGGGCCTTCTTGCGTCTTGACTGCGTCATCCGCCACCGGTAACCAGGCATCAGGGCCCCCGGGGCCCGCACCGGGAGGTGACGCATGGCCGCATCAACTGCCAGGCACGAGACGCGCGCACTGCTGCGTGCCCATCTGGCGGCCTCGACGGGCTACCGCCACGTCACAAGACACTGCCCCATCTGCCACCGGCTCCTGCGGCTCGCCATGGAGCCGGAGACGGGGACGGAGAGGCCGGCGAAGGCCACCTGGCCCGCGGAGGCCGCCGAAGCCCCCGAAGCCCCCGAAGCCCCCGAAGCCCCCGAAGCCGAGAGCCCCCCGCCGTCATGACGGATGGCGCCGCGCGTCCCCGCCCTATCGCTGGCGGGGTGGAAATACACAAGAGTTCCCCCGTGTGACGGGTGTCACCCCATGAGTTTTGGGAACTGGGGGACTTACACCCTCCCTACAACCAGCCAATTTAATATGTGCAATTGCACTCCCCCGAGGGGGTCGTTCGGCGTCCTTCCCCAGCCCTCCCCCGAGGGACCCCGGAGGCCGGCGCGCCGCAGGTCAGAGCGGTCGTCGGGCACCCCGCCGCGGGCATAAAAAAGATCGCGCTGGACCCGGCGGAGTCCAGCGCGATCAACGACGCATCCATCAAGCCCGGATGTGGCGCCTGTTGGGGCAGGCGCCTGTCGTGTGGTGCTCAGGTGGGCGTCCGGGTTGGGGGACCCGGAGGAATGCCCGGCAAAGCGGGTTATTCAGTTGTTCAGGCCTCGCTGCGCTGCTGCGGAATGCCCGCAAGCAGTGCGCGGACCTCTGCCTCGCGGTAACGCCGGTGTCCACCAAGCGTGCGGATGGACGTGAGCTTGCCTGCCTTGGCCCAGCGCGTGACCGTCTTCGGGTCCACGCGGAACATCGTGGCAACCTCAGCCGGGGTCAGCAGCGGCTCGGCGTCAGGGGTGCGAGCGGTCATGAGCGGCCTCCTCGGGAGAACCGAACCATCACGGTTCTTTCCTCTAAATTCTGCACCTTGACCCGCGTTGCCCGAAATGGCGGACGCGGGCCGAGTCGGTTATAGGACGAACGGCTTGTCCTCGGCACTACAACTACACCATCCGTCCAGCCACGTCGGCCAAACCGATGGAATTGCCCTCCCAGGTGTTCATCAGCGACGAAGCCGATGGACCATGCCATAGCGGACAGTCACGTCACAGTGACGATCAGTCACAGAGCGATCAGGAGCCGTCATGACCCCCCATAGCGCGCAATACCGAGCTATTCCGCCCCTAGTGGGACGGAAGGAGCCCTCACCGGACTCCTTGTCCTATTTTGGCATGAGGAAGGGGGATGGGCGCAAGAGACCGCTAAGTGCTGTCCATCACGCTTGAGGCAAAGGCCCGGATCAGGACCTACGTCCCGGCCGCCGGATCGGCGCCCCCTCGCGGTCAGTTCGCGAACTGGAGCTCGCGCACCACCCGCCACCGCTCCGTCAGCCTCCCGTACGCCTCGCCGGCCCCCGCGCCGTCCCCGGCCCGCAGCGCCGCGATCCCCTCGGCCACATCCGCCGCGGAGTGGTCCTCGGCGAGATGTTCCTGCGGGAGTACGTGCACCAGGCCGCCGTAGTCGAGCTCGACCAGCGACCTGGGGTGGAACTCCTCCAGCCAGCGGCCCACATCCACCAGGCCCTCGACGAGCGGTCCGCCGGCCTCGGCGTCGAGCTGCTCCCGCAGCGTCTTCAGCGCCCGCGCCACCCGCCGCCGCGCCTGGGCCATCGGCGTCCGGTAGCGCAGTACGGGCGCGGTCTCCCCCTCGCCCTTCCGGTACTCCCGTTCCTCGTCCGTGAAGAGCGCGAACCAGCGCACCGGCACGTGCCACGCCGAACTCCTGATCCACGGCCGCGCGTCCGGGTGGCGCTCCAGCCACCGCTCGAAGTCCGCGGCCGCCTGCCGGCGCACCAGCGGCGGCAGCGCCGCGTCCAGCATCGGCTCCGGGAAGAGTGCGGGCAGTTCCTCCAGCGCCAGCCAGCCGCGCAGCCTCGTCCGCCAGGGACAGATGCACACCACTCCGTCCACTTCGGTCACGAACGCGTCGCTGCTCTCGTGGACCGGCACGGGCACCGGCGGGGTGGGCAGCAAGTCGGCCAGCGACCGCCTGAGTTCGTCCTGGGCCGTGGGCAGCCGCTCGCGGCCCGCGTACCGCGCCCAGTGGCCGCGCTCCGGCTCGGGGAAGGCGGCCAGTGGTTCGTACACCCGCAGATAGGCGGCGTACGGGACGGTCACCGATGACGCCTGGGCCACGCCTGCTCCTCACTTCGACCGGAAAGAACCTGGAAGAACCGGAAGGGAACCGGGGAGAAATCGTCCCACGCGTACTCCGCCGGGGGGTGATCCTCGGCACGGGGGTCCACCCGGGGCCTGCCAGGTCTTACTCTCTTGCCCACCGGCCCTCCCCACCCGCAGGAGGGCGTAGCGCCTCGTACTTGGGAGTCACCACCGTGACCGACGCATCCGAAGGCGTCCTGCACACCCTGTTCCGATCGGAACAGGGCGGCCACGAGCAAGTCGTGCTGTGCCAGGACCGCGCCAGCGGCCTCAAGGCCGTCATCGCCATCCACTCCACCGCCCTGGGCCCGGCCCTCGGCGGCACGCGCTTCTACCCGTACGCGACCGAGGAGGAGGCCGTCGCCGACGCGCTGAACCTCGCGCGCGGCATGTCGTACAAGAACGCCCTGGCCGGGCTCGGCCACGGCGGTGGCAAGGCCGTGATCATCGGTGACCCCGAGACGCTCAAGAGCGAGGAACTGCTCCTCGCCTACGGCAGGTTCGTGGACTCCCTCGGCGGCCGCTACGTGACCGCCTGCGACGTCGGCACGTACGTCGCCGACATGGACGTCGTCGCCCGTGAGACCCGCTGGGCGACCGGCCGCTCCCCCGAGAACGGCGGCGCCGGCGACTCCTCCGTGCTCACCGCCTTCGGCGTCTTCCAGGGCATGCGGGCCTCGGCCCAGCACCTGTGGGGCGACCCGACCCTGCGCGACCGCAAGGTCGGCGTCGCGGGCGTGGGCAAGGTCGGCCACCACCTCGTCGAGCACCTCCTGGAGGACGGCGCCGAGGTCGTGATCACGGATGTGCGGGAGGAGTCGGTACGCCGCGTCACCGACCGTCACCCCGAGGTGACCGTCGTCGCGGACACCGAGGCGCTGATCCGCGTCGAGGGCCTGGACATCTACGCCCCGTGCGCACTCGGCGGCGCGCTGAACGACGAGAGCGTTCCGGCGCTGACGGCGAAGGTGGTGTGCGGCGCGGCCAACAACCAGCTCGACCATCCCGGCGTCGAGAAGGACCTCGCGGACCGCGGGATCCTCTACGCGCCCGACTACGTGGTGAACGCCGGCGGTGTGATCCAGGTCGCCGACGAGCTGCGCGGTTTCGACTTCGACCGGTGCAGGGCGAAGGCCGCGAAGATCTTCGACACCACGCTCGCAATATTCGCACGTGCGAAGGCGGACGGCATTCCGCCGGCCGCGGCGGCCGACAGGATCGCCGAGCAGAGGATGGCCGAGGCACGCGGGCGCTGACCTCGCGGCCCTCTCCCGAGGGGCCGGCCCGCCGTCGGCGAGACATGACTCACCCCCGTCGGCGGGTCGGCCCTCAGAAGAGGTTAAAATCGCAGTTGACCAGCGAGGACGGGGCTTCTCGTGGGTTCTGTGCCGAGGCGTTGCATGCGGGCGGCGTACCGTATGGCCACGGAAGCAGGTACCGTTGATGCCCTACGGACCGGTCTCTCCCAGGGGAGTCCGTTCCGAACCATGAACGCGTGTCAAGACTCTGGGGCCGTCGAGCCCCGTCACCGAGGGGGTCGAGCCATGGGGCGCGGCCGGGCAAAGGCCAAGCAGACTAAGGTCGCCCGCCAGCTGAAGTACAGCAGCGGCGGGACTGACCTGTCGCGTCTGGCCAACGAGCTGGGCGCTTCGACGACTTCGCAACAGCCGCCTAATGGCGAGCCGTTCGAGGACGACGACGAGGAAGACGACCCGTACGCACAGTACGCGGCTCAGTACAACGATGACGGGGACGAGGACGAAGAGTCCGGTCCTTCGGCACATCGTCGCGGCGCTTGACGTCCGTACACCTCGAACAGGCATCACACACTTGACCCGGTCCGGGGCTTCGGCCCCGGACCGGGTTCTGTGCTGCCCGGATGATTACTTGCTGTAGTCGCCCGTGAGCGTCGCGCCCGTGGCGTGATCGCCGCGCTCGGTGATCTCTCCGGCCACCCAGGCGTCGACACCGCGGTCGGCGAGGGTCTCCAGCGCCACGTTCACCGACTCCTCGGGGACGACGGCCATCATGCCGACACCCATGTTGAGGGTCTTCTCCAGTTCGAGCCGCTCGACCTGTCCGGCCTTGCCGACGAGGTCGAACACCGCGCCGGGGGTCCAGGTGGAGCGGTCGACCGTGGCGTGCAGGCCGTCCGGGATCACGCGGGCCAGGTTGTTCGCAAGACCGCCGCCCGTGATGTGGCTGAAAGCGTGCACCTCGGCGGTGCGGGTGAGGGCCAGGCAGTCCAGCGAGTAGATCTTGGTGGGCTCCAGGAGCTCCTCGCCGAGGGTGCGGCCGAACTCCTCGACCTCGCGGTCCAGCGTCCAGCCGGCGCGGTCGAAGACCACGTGCCGGACGAGTGAGTACCCGTTCGAGTGAAGACCGGAGGACGCCATGGCGATCACCGCGTCACCCTTGCGGATACGGTCCGCGCCCAGCAGCCGGTCGTACTCCACCACGCCCGTACCGGCGCCGGCGACGTCGAAGTCGTCCTCGCCCAGCAGGCCGGGGTGCTCGGCCGTCTCGCCGCCGACCAGGGCGCAGCCCGCGAGGACACAGCCCTCGGCGATGCCCTTCACGATGGCCGCGACACGCTCGGGATGCACCTTGCCGACACAGATGTAGTCGGTCATGAAGAGCGGCTCGGCGCCGCAGACGACCAGGTCGTCGACGACCATGCCGACGAGGTCGTGGCCGATCGTGTCGTACACGCCCATCTTGCGGGCGAGGTCGACCTTCGTACCGACACCGTCGGTGGCGGAGGCGAGCAGCGGGCGCTCGTAGCGCTTGAGGGCGGAGGCGTCGAAGAGGCCGGCGAAGCCGCCCAGGCCGCCGAGGACCTCGGGGCGCTGCGTCTTCTTCACCCACTCCTTCATCAGCTCCACGGCGCGGTCGCCGGCTTCGATGTCTACGCCCGCGGACGCGTAGCTGGCACCGGTACCCGCGTGCGGAGCACGCCCAGCAGATTCAGCAGACATGAGTTTGAGATCTTTCGTGTCGTGAAAGGGGGGCGTTACGGGCGACGGAGCGCCTCGGCCGCGGCGCTCGCCGGGCCGGCCGCGAGCTCGGTCTCCAGAAGCTGCTTGCCGAGCAGCTCGGGGTCCGGGAGCTCCATCGGGTACTCGCCGTCGAAGCAGGCGCGGCACAGGTTCGCCTTGGGGATGGTGGTCGACTCGATCATCCCGTCGATGGAGATGTACGAGAGCGAGTCGGCGCCCAGCGAGGTGCCGATCTCGTCGATCGTCATGCCGTTGGCGATGAGCTCCGCGCGGGTCGCGAAGTCGATGCCGAAGAAGCAGGGCCACTTCACCGGCGGGGAGGAGATCCGGATGTGGATCTCGGCGGCGCCGGCCTCGCGGAGCATCTTGACCAGGGCGCGCTGGGTGTTGCCGCGGACGATCGAGTCGTCGACGACCACCAGGCGCTTGCCGCGGATGACTTCCTTGAGCGGGTTGAGCTTCAGGCGGATGCCAAGCTGGCGGATCGTCTGGGACGGCTGGATGAAGGTCCGGCCGACGTACGCGTTCTTGACGAGGCCCGAGCCGTACGGAATTCCGCTCGCCTCGGCGTAACCGATCGCGGCGGGGGTGCCGGACTCGGGCGTCGCTATCACCAGGTCGGCTTCGACCGGGGCTTCCTTGGCCAGTTTCCGGCCCATCTCGACACGCGAGAGATAGACGTTGCGGCCGGCGATGTCGGTGTCCGGGCGCGCCAGGTAGACGTACTCGAAGACACATCCCTTGGGCTTCGCTTCCGCGAATCGGGAGGTGCGCAGACCGTTCTCGTCGATCGCGAGCATCTCGCCCGGCTCGACCTCACGGACGTACGCGGCGCCGCAGATGTCGAGGGCGGCGGACTCGGAGGCCACCACCCAGCCGCGCTCCAGCCGGCCGAGGACCAGCGGGCGGATGCCCTGCGGGTCGCGGGCTGCGTAGAGCGTGCCCTCGTCCATGAAGACGAGGGAGAAGGCGCCCATGACGTCGGGAAGGACCTTGGCGGCGGCTTCCTCGATCGTGAGGGGCTTGCCGTCGTCGTCCGTCTGGCCGGCCAGCAGCGCTGTGACCAGGTCGGTGTCATTGGTCGCGGCGACCTGCGTCGCGCGGCCGTTCTCCTTGGGGAGGGCGGCGACCATCTCGGCGAGCTGCGCCGTGTTGACCAGGTTGCCGTTGTGTCCCAGGGCGATCGATCCGTGCGCGGTGGCACGGAAGGTCGGCTGCGCGTTCTCCCACACCGACGCTCCGGTCGTGGAGTAGCGGGCATGGCCCACCGCGATATGGCCCTGGAGGGAGCCGAGAGAGGTTTCGTCGAAGACCTGCGAGACCAGTCCCATGTCTTTGAAGACCAGGATCTGGGACCCGTTGCTCACTGCGATGCCCGCGGACTCCTGTCCACGGTGCTGCAGGGCATACAGTCCGAAATAGGTGAGCTTGGCGACCTCTTCGCCGGGAGCCCAGACACCGAAGACGCCGCAAGCGTCCTGGGGGCCTTTCTCACCGGGGAGCAGGTCGTGGTTGAGTCGTCCATCACCACGAGGCACACCACCGAGTGTAGGCGAGATCGACCACTGGTCCGAATTGGGGACGCGGCCGGCCGTCGGCCGAGACGGGTCGGGGCTTGACAGGTGCGCGATGACTCCGCCAGGCTCCTGCCCCATGCAGCCACTCGGTGACCGCTCGGTCACACTGGTGGAGCGCCGCCACGTCGACCTGGTCCGTGTCGCGAGCGCCATCTGTCGTTGCGCGTAGGCGCGTTTCCCTCCCGCGCCCCGTAGATCACCTCTCCTTCCTCCGTGCCGCCTCCCGCGGCCTCCCCTGCCCCGGTCCGGCCCCGGCAGAGCGCTGAACCGCGCCGCCACGGGCCCGGCCGGCGTGCTCTTCATCACTGGAGATCCCGTGACCTCGCACGACAAGAAGCTGTCCCGGCGCGCCTTCGGCGGTGTCGTCGGCGCGAGCGCCGCCGCCGTCGGCCTCGCGACCGGGCCGGCCTCCGCCGCCCCTGCCGGAGCCACCGCCGGCATCCCGGAGGAGCGGCCCTTCCGGGCGGCCGCCGGCCGGCGCTCCCGGCGGCCCAACATCCTGTTCGTCCTGGGCGACGACCTGGGCTGGGCCGACCTCTCCTCGTACGGCTCCCCCCACATCCGTACGCCGCACCTCGACCGGCTCGCCCGGCAGGGGGTGCGCTTCACCGACGCGTACTCCGGGTCCGCGACCTGCTCCCCGACCCGCTTCAGCCTCTACACGGGGCGCTTCCCGGGGCGTACCGAGGGCGGGCTCGCCGAGCCGATCGCGGACAGGTCGGTGGGCCTGGAGCCGACGCACCCCACGCTCGCCTCGCTGCTGAAGGGCGCCGGGTACGCGACCGCGCTGATCGGCAAGTGGCACTGCGGGTACCTGCCGGACTACAGCCCGACACGGTCGGGCTGGGACGAGTTCTTCGGCAACTTCGGGGGCGCGCTGGAGTACTACTCGAAGCTGGGGCTCGGCGGGGAGTACGACCTCTACGAGGGCGACGCCCCGTACAAGGACCTGCGGTACTACACGCGGATCCTGACCGAGCGGGCGAGCGGTTACATAGAGCGCGAACACGACAGACCGTGGCTGCTGAACCTGAACTTCACCACCCCGCACTGGCCGTGGATCGCCGACGGCGACGAGGAGCGGAGCGCGGAGATCGTCCGGCGGATCAAGGCGGGAGACCGCGGGGCGCTGTGGCACCAGGACGGCGGTTCGGTCGAGAAGTACAAGGAGATGGTCGAGGACCTGGACCGGTCGGTCGGTGCGGTGCTGGGCGCGCTGAAGCGGTCGGGGCAGGAGAAGGACACCCTGGTCGTTTTCGCGAGCGACAACGGCGGCGAGCGCTTCTCGTACAACTGGCCCCTCTCGGGCAACAAGTCCTCCCTGAAGGAGGGCGGCATACGGGTGCCGACCCTCGTGCGCTGGCCCGCCAGGATCGACGGCGGCCAGGTCAGCGACGTGCCGGTGTTCACGCCGGACTGGACGGCGACGCTGCTGGAGCTGGGCGGCGCGCGTCCCGATCCGGCGTACCCGCTGGACGGCGCGAGTCTCGCCGGGTACCTGCTGCGCGGCGATCGGGCGCCGGAAAGGGACCTGTTCTGGCGCGTACGGGGTGAACGGGCGCTGCGGCGGGGCGAGTGGAAGTACTACCGGGGCCCCGGCGGCCGGGACCAGTTGTTCCGGCTCACCGAGGACGCGCGGGAACAGGCGGACAAGGCGTCGGCCGAGCCGGGGCGGCTGGCCGCGCTGCGGGCCGCCTGGGAGAGGACGGACGCGGGGCTGCTGCCGTACGGGGCGGTGTCCTGAGCCGGGGTGACGCGGTGCCGCACCGGCCCCGTCGGCGGCTTCCGCCCCCGTACGGCGAACGCCGGTGCTCAGGTCACCTGGCGATCGCGACCGCGTCCAGTCCCTTGCCGTCCGCCGCGGTGAGGGACAGGGCGCGGTCACGGATCTCGTAGGCCGCCTTGCCGTCGAGGATGCCGAGCAGCGCCCGCTCGGCATCCATCACCGACGGGGGGCACAGCTTCCGGGTCGTGGCGATCTTGGAGAAGGTGATGGTGTCCCCGGAGACCTTCGCCCGGCCCGAGACGTTGTTGCAGCCGAGATGGCCGCCCACGGACCCGTCCTCGGCGAAGACCAGCTTCGCCCTGCCCGCCGCGTCCCCGGGCAGCGAGGTCGCGGTGTCGCCGTCACGCAGCGACTCCACCCGCCACTCGGTGCCGAGCAGCTGCGCGCCGGGCTCGGGCTTCGTCTCGGACAGGGCGACGGTGTCGCCCTCGGCCGTGGTCAGCGTGAGCCTGTCGTTCGTGACCTCGGCCTTGAGCTCACCGGTGAGGGTGCGCTGGAGGTGCTGCTCGAACTTCGCGACGTTCTTCGGGCAGCCGATCTCGGTGGTCCGGGCGGGCCCCACCGTGACCGTGTCGCCCTTGACCGTCGCATCGGCGCCGAAGTGGTTGCAGCCGGTGCTGCCCTCGGCCCGGCCCTTCTCGTCGAACCGGACCGTGGCCTTCTCCGGCGCCGGCACCTTCTTGCCGTCGACGGTCACGCTGTCGACGGTCCAGTCGATGCCGGTGACCTGGGGGGCCGGCTTCACGGTGGCGTCACCTCCGGCGCCCGGGCCCGGTTCCGTACCGCAGGCGGCCAGGGTCAGGAGGGCGAGGACGGTGGCGGCGCCGGTGAGGGGGCCGCAGATGCGGGTGCGCGACGTATCCATGGCGGTGGGACGGAACCAGTGGCGTTTCTGGTTCCGTTTGCCCGTCACCCGTCCTGTCCGTCCTTCTTCCTTCCGATGACGACGGTGGCGTACAGCTCGTCGCACGTGACGACCCGCGGGACCAGCCCGTCGCGGGCGACGGTCTCCACGGCCTGCGGCGCCTGGCGCTCGCTCGTCTCGAACAGCAGGTGGCCGCCCGGCGCCAGCCACCGCGCCGCCTCCGCCGTCACCCGCCGCAGTACGTCGAGCCCGTCCGCCCCGCCGTCGAGCGCGACCCGCGCCTCGTGGATGCGGGCCTCCGGGGGCAGCAGCTCTATCTCCTCGGTCGGTACGTACGGCACGTTGGCCAGCAGTACGTCGACCCGGCCCCGCAGCGTGGCCGCCGGCAGCGGCGCGTAGAGGTCGCCTTCGTACACCTGCCCGCCCATGGGACCGACATTGCGCCGGGCACACCGCACGGCGGCCGGGTCGACATCGGCGGCGTACAGCTCGGCCTGCTCCATGGACGCGGCCAGCGCCGCGCCCAGCGCGCCCGAGCCGCAGCACAGGTCGACCACGACGGCGCGCGAGGGCGCGAGGGCGGCGGCCTGCCGGACGAGGAACTCGGTGCGGCGGCGCGGGACGAAGACCCCGGGGTCGACGGTGACGCGACGGCCGCAGAACTCGGCCCAGCCGAGGACGTGTTCCAGGGGGAGGCCGGCGGTCCGCCGGTCCACCATGGCAGCGAGCTCCGCGGGATTTCGCGCGGTGGAGAGAAGCAGCTCCGCCTCGTCCTCGGCGAACACACAGCCGGCGGCGCGAAGCCTGGTGACGACGACGGAAGGGGAGAGGGACACGGGAAACCTTTCGGGACGCCGATGGGCGCTCCCTCGGTCACCTATGTCAGGGGGACCGCGCGGTCGCGAGAGGAGAGCACCCGACCTGGTACAGCGGTAATGGGTCTCACCTCCTCGGTGCGTACGTCCTGCGTTGGCGTCGGCAACAGTACATGATCATTTGTCGCCGCTACCCGAGAAGGGGCAACAACCCGGCCAGGCGGGCCCTTTCGCCGCTGGCGCCGACCTTCGCCTCGCCGACGGCCGTGTCCCAGTCCGTACGCCCCGTGGCGAGGCGGATCCAGGTGAGCGGGTCGGTCTCGACGACGTTGGGCGGGGTCCCGCGGGTGTGCCGGGGGCCCTCCACACACTGCACCACGGCGTACGGCGGGACGCGGACCTCGACCGAACCGCCGGGCGCCTTCACGGCGAGGGCGTCGGCGAGGACGCGGGTGCAGGCGGCGAGGGCCTGGCGGTCGTACGGGATGCCCAGCCCGGTCGCGTCGTTCAGGTCGTCGGTGTGGACGATCAGCTCGACGGTACGGGTGACCAGGAAGTCACCGAACCGCATGGCCCCGAACCGCATGGGCACCAGCCGGTCGTCCGAAGCGCCCGGCAGCGCGGCGGCGACGGCCGCCTCGGTACGCGCGTACAGCTCGCCCAGCTCGCCCGGCCCGGCCCCGGCGGCGAGCGCCCTGGTGTCCTCGTCGATGCGGCCCGCGGCGGTCACGGTGGCGAAAGGCCAGTCGAGCAGTGCCATCTCCTGCCCGGCGGGCTCGGGCTCCTCCAGTGAGCGGGTGACGGAGCCGAGCGCCATGCAGACGTGCGCCGCCAGCTCGCGGACCGTCCAGTCACCCAGCCGGGTGGGAGCGGCGAGCTGCTCGGGGGTGAGGGTGCGGATTCCTGCCCGCACCTGGGCGGACTGCGCCAGCACGGCGGCGCGGGTCCTGGCGGGGTCGTACCTGCGGGTGCGCTTCCTGGCAGGGGGCATGGGGGCGAGGTTAACCGACCCGGTCGCGCCGGCCGTGGCCGCGTGGCAGTGGGCGCACACCCGGCGGACGATGGAGGAAGGCGGTCGTACGGATTACGGAAGGTGGGAAGCAGCCATGGGTGAGCACCCGGACAGTGCCCTGGTGCGCCGGGGCTACGAGGCGTTCAACAAGGGCGACATGGAGACCCTCGCGACCATGATGATGGCGGACTGCACGTTCCACACGCCCGGGTCGAGTCAGATCTCCGGTCATTACAAGGGCCGGGACAACGTCCTGGGCCTGTTCCGCAGGTTCTTCGAGCTGTCGGGCGGCTCCATGCGCGCCGACCTGGAGGGCGTCTACGTGGACGGGCGCGGACACGCCGTGGCCGCCCACAAGTGGTACGCCGAGCGCGGGGACCGCGGCATCGAGATGAAGGGCGCTCTCTTCTTCACGATCGTGGGCGGCAAGCTGTCGGACATCGACGAGTGCGTCGAGGACATCGACGAGACCGACGCCTTCTGGGGCACGGCGGAGTGAGCCGCCCGCGGGCACGGCGCCGGACCGGCCGACGGCCCCGCCCTCTTGGAGGGCGGGGCCGTACTTACATCCTCGATGACCCGTGCGGAACTCAGGCGAAGAGGCCCGGAAGGGTCTTCTCGTGCGCCGTACGGAGCTCGCTCAGCGGAATGCTGAACTCGCCCTGGACCTCGATCTCGTCTCCGTCGACGACACCGATCCGGGTCACGGGCAGACCGCGCGCCCCGCACATGTCGGTGAAGCGGAGCTCCTCGCTGCGCGGCACGGACACGACCGCCCGGCCGGCCGACTCGGAGAACAGGAACACGAAGGAGTCGAGACCGTCCGGCACGACCAGCCGCGCACCCTTCCCGCCGCGCAGGCAGGACTCGGTGACCGCCTGGACCAGGCCGCCGTCGCTCAGGTCGTGCGCCGCGTCGATCATGCCGTCGCGCGAGGCCGAGATCAGGATCTCGCCGAGCAGCTTCTCCCGGTCCAGGTCGACCTTCGGCGGCATGCCGCCGAGGTGGTCGTGGATGACCTGGGACCAGGCCGAGCCGCCCAGTTCCTCGTGCGTGTCGCCGAGCAGGTAGAGGAGCTGGCCCTCTTCCGCGAAGGCGACGGGCGTGCGCCGCGTCACGTCGTCGATCACGCCGAGCACCGCGACGACGGGCGTCGGGTGGATGGCCGTCTCGCCGGTCTGGTTGTAGAGCGAGACGTTGCCGCCGGTCACCGGGGTGCCGAGCTGGAGGCAGCCGTCCGCGAGACCGCGCGTGGCCTCCGCGAACTGCCACATGACGTCCGGGTCCTCGGGGGAGCCGAAGTTCAGGCAGTCGGAGATCGCGAGCGGCTTGGCGCCGGAGGCGGCGACGTTGCGGTACGACTCGGCCAGCGCGAGCTGCGCGCCCGTGTACGGGTCGAGCTTCGCGTACCGGCCGTTGCCGTCGGTCGCCATCGCGACGCCCAGGTTCGTCTTCTCGTCGATCCGCACCATGCCGGCGTCCTCGGGCATGGCGAGCACCGTGTTGCCCTGCACGAAGCGGTCGTACTGGTCGGTGATCCACGACTTCGACGCCTGGTTCGGCGACGAGACGAGCTTCAGCACCTGCTCGCGCAGCTCGGCGGCGTTCGCCGGGCGCGCCAGTTTGTTGGCGTCGTCGGCCTGGAGCGCGTCCTGCCACGCGGGGCGGGCGTACGGCCGGTTGTAGACGGGGCCCTCGTGGGCCACGGTCCGCGGCGGTACGTCGACGATCTGCTCGCCGTGCCAGAAGATCTCCAGCTGCGAGCCGTCGGTCACCTCACCGATGACGGTGGCGATGACGTCCCACTTCTCGCAGATCTCCAGGAAGCGGTCGACCTTGTCCGGCTCCACGATCGCGCACATGCGCTCCTGCGACTCGCTCATGAGGATTTCCTCGGGCGAGAGGGAGGAGTCGCGCAGCGGGACGGTGTCCAGCTCCACGCGCATGCCGCCGGAACCGGCCGAGGCCAGTTCGGAGGTGGCGCAGGACAGGCCCGCGCCGCCGAGGTCCTGGATGCCCGCGACGAGCTGCTCGCGGAAGATCTCCAGGGTGCACTCGATGAGGAGCTTCTCCTGGAAGGGGTCGCCGACCTGGACGGCCGGACGCTTCGCGGGACCGGTCGACTCGAAGGTCTCGGAGGCGAGGACCGACACGCCGCCGATGCCGTCGCCGCCCGTGCGGGCGCCGTACAGGATGACCTTGTTGCCGGGACCGCTCGCCTTGGCGAGGTGGATGTCCTCGTGCCTCATGACGCCGATACAGCCGGCGTTGACCAGCGGGTTGCCCTGGTAGCACGCGTCGAAGACGACCTCGCCGCCGATGTTCGGCAGGCCCAGGCAGTTGCCGTAGCCGCCGATGCCCGCGACCACGCCGGGCAGTACGCGCCGGGTGTCGGGGTGGTCGGCCGCACCGAAGCGCAGCGGGTCGACGACCGCGACCGGGCGGGCGCCCATGGCCAGGATGTCGCGGACGATGCCGCCGACGCCGGTGGCCGCGCCCTGGTAGGGCTCGATGTACGAGGGGTGGTTGTGCGACTCGACCTTGAAGGTCACGGCGTAGCCCTGGCCGACGTCGACGACGCCCGCGTTCTCGCCGATGCCGACGAGCATCGCGTCGTTGACCGGCACCTTCTCGCCGAACTGCTTCAGGTGGACCTTGCTGCTCTTGTACGAGCAGTGCTCGGACCACATGACGCTGTACATGGCGAGCTCGGCGCCGGTCGGGCGGCGGCCCAGGATCTCGCGGATGCGCGCGTACTCGTCCTCCTTGAGGCCGAGTTCCTTCCAGGGCTGCTCGGCCTCGGGGGTCTCCGAGGCGTGCTTGACGGTGTCGAGAGTCATGCGTTGACCAGCTTCTTCAGGATCGAGGTGAAGAATCCGAGGCCGTCGGTACGTCCGGTGCCGACCAGCGGCTCCACGGCGTGCTCCGGGTGCGGCATCAGGCCGACGACGTTGCCGGCGGCGTTGGTGATGCCGGCGATGTCGCGGAGTGAACCGTTCGGGTTGACGTCCAGGTAGCGGAAGGCGACGCGGCCCTCGGCCTCCAGCTCGTCGAGCACGCGCTCCTCGGCGACGTAACGGCCGTCCATGTTCTTGAGCGGGATGTGGATCTCCTGCCCGGCGGTGTAGTCCGCCGTCCAGGCCGTCCCGCTCGTCTCCACGCGCAGCTTCTGCTCGCGGCAGATGAAGTGCAGGTGGTTGTTCTGGAGCATCCCTCCGGGCAGCAGGTGCGCCTCGGTGAGGATCTGGAAGCCGTTGCAGATACCGAGGACCGGCAGGCCGGCCTTCGCCTGCTCGATGATCGTCTCCATCACGGGCGAGAAGCGGGCGATGGCACCGGCCCGCAGGTAGTCGCCGTAGGAGAAACCGCCCGCGAGGACGACCGCGTCGACCTGCTTGAGGTCCTTGTCGCGGTGCCACAGCGAGACCGGCTCGGCGCCCGCGGTCCGGACGGCGCGGAGGCTGTCCTGGTCGTCGAGCGTTCCAGGAAAGGTGACGACTCCGATACGAGCGGTCACTTCGACTCCTCCACCTTCACGGTGAAGTCCTCGATGACGGTGTTGGCGAGGAACGTTTCGGCCATCTCGTTGATGCGGGCGAGGGCGGCGTCATCGACCGGCCCTTCTACCTCGAGCTCGAAACGCTTTCCCTGACGGACGTCCGCGATTCCCTCGAAGCCGAGACGGGGCAGTGCACGCTGCACCGCCTGTCCCTGCGGGTCGAGGATCTCGGGCTTGAGCATGACGTCGACTACGACGCGTGCCACTGGCACTCCCGGTGGTGGTGTGGTGCGAAGGCGGTTCCATCAGCGTACCCGCCCAGAAATTCTACGCGGGTAGATAAGGGTTGACGTGGATCACGGACCGGTATCGGGGGCGGCAACCCCGAGAAAAAATCAGGGAAAAACGGCCGCCTCCGATTGCGTACGGACACGCGGACGGAATTAACTGGGCTGCACCATGCAATGCCTGTCGCTGTACAAAGGAATAGCGAAGAAATCAGCATTGCTCCAAAACAGCCGGAAGGCCGGCGTCGCCCCACGTCAAGCGTGGTGACGCCGCAGGAAAGGACCGATATCCGTGGCTCAGCGCGTAGTGGTCACGCTCTTCGACGACATCGACGGAGGGGAAGCAGCGGAAACGGTCAGCTTCGGCCTGGACGGGAAGTCGTACGAGATCGACCTGAATCCCGCCAATGCAAAGAAACTGCGCACGGCGCTGGAGCCCTTCATCCAGGCCGGCCGAAAGCAGTCGAAGTCGGGCAGGACCTACCGCCACACCTCCGTGGCCCCCGACCCGGCGGCGGTGCGCGCGTGGGCGCGCTCGCACCAGATGGACGTGCCGGCCCGCGGCCGCATCCCGAAGAAGGTCTACGAGGCCTTCACGGAGGCTTCCTGACGACACGTGGAGGAGCCGATTTGCATTGCACCCCCACCTGTCGGCTAGAGTCTGGATCACGCCGAGGGGCAAGGCCGAAGGGCCGGTCCCCGAGCAGCGTGCGGGTGTAGTTCAGTAGTAGAACATCCCCCTTCCAGGGGGAAGGCGCAGTGTGCAATTCCTGTCACCCGCTCTGCATCGCTAGACCGGCCACTTCTGTGGTCGGGTACAGTGGTGGCACCACATGCGGACGTGGCTCAGTTGGTAGAGCATCACCTTGCCAAGGTGAGGGTCGCGAGTTCGAATCTCGTCGTCCGCTCAGCGAGTACGAAGGCCCCGGTCATTGCAACCGGGGCCTTTGTCGTGTCCGCCCCCGGCCGTACTGACATTTGTCATGTGCAGTGGTGACAGCACGCACTGCCGCCGGCCGTGGTCCGGCGGGAGTCTGGGGACATGACCACCGATGACTATGTGATCGACGCGGAAGGGCTGCGGCGCGTCTACAGCGGCGGCTTCGAGGCCGTCCGCTCACTCTCCTTCTCCGTGGCGCGCGGCGAGCTCTTCGCGCTGCTCGGCACGAACGGCGCGGGCAAGACCTCGACCCTGGAGCTCCTGGAGGGCCTGGCCCCGCCCAGCGGCGGCAGCGTCCGGGTGCTCGGCCACGACCCGTACACCGAACGCGCGAAGGTACGTCCCCGGGTCGGCGTGATGCTCCAGGAGGGCGGTTTCCCGTCCGAGCTGACCGTGCGCGAGACCGCCCGGATGTGGGCGGGGTGCACCAGCGGGGCGCGGCCGGTGGGCGAGGCGCTGGAGCTGGTGGGGCTGGAGAGGCGGGAAAGCGTACGGGTCAAGCAGTTGTCCGGCGGTGAACGGCGGCGGCTCGACCTGGCGATGGCGCTGCTCGGGCGGCCGGAGGTCCTCTTCCTCGACGAGCCGACGACGGGTCTCGACGCCGAGGGGCGGCGCGAGACGTGGGAGCTGGTGCGCGAGCTGCGCGACGGGGGAACGACCGTACTGCTGACCACGCACTACCTGGAGGAGGCCGAGGAGCTCGCCGACCGGCTGGCGATCATGCACGAGGGGCGGATCGCCGCCGAGGGGCGGGTCGACGAGGTCGTGGCGGCGTACCCGTCGCAGATCTCCTTCGAACTGCCGGACGGCTACCACCTGGGGGACCTGCCGCCGCTGGGGCAGCTGGGCGTCACGGGGCACGAGGTGGCGGGCCGGTCGGTGCGGTTGTTCACGGACCGGCTCCAGGCGGCCGCCACGGGGCTGTTGACGTGGGCCGGCGCGGCGGGGGTGGAGCTGCGCGGGCTCGATGTGCGGTCGGCCTCGCTGGAGGAGGCCTTCCTGAACATCGCGCGGGAGGCGAAGGAGAAGGAAGCGGGTAACGCGGACATGGCGGGCAAGGGGGCGGCGCGATGAGCACGGCTGTCGCGGGACGTATGGCGGCGCTGACGCGGGCCGAACTGACGCTGCTCGTACGGCACAAGGCGGTGCTCATCACGGCGCTGGTGCTGCCGGTCGCGATGACCTACGCGATGCGGCCGTTCCTCGACGGCGCGGCCCTGAAGGAGGCCGGGATATCACTGGGCGCGGCGCTGATGCCGATGTCCGTGGCGTTCGTGCTGCTCTTCGGGGTGTACTCGGCGCTGGTCACGGTCTATGTGGTGCGGCGCGAGGAGCTGGTGCTCAAGCGGTTGCGGACCGGGGAGCCGGGCGACGCGGAGATCCTGGCCGGGACGGCGGCCGCCACGCTGGCGGCCGGGTTCGCGCAGTGCGTGCTGCTGGTGGTCGCGGGGGCGGCGGTCCTGGGGATGGAGATGCCCGCCGATCCGTTGTGGGTGGTGGCCGGAGTGGTGCTCGGGCTTGCGGTCGCGAGTACGACGGCGGCGGCGACGACGGCCTTCACCAGGTCCGCCGAGGGCGCGCAGATCACGATCATGCCGATGCTGCTGGTCTCGATGGCCGGGTCGGGGGTCGTCGTACCGCTGGAGCTGATGCCGGACGCGCTCGCCTCGGTCTGCGAGCTGCTGCCGCTGTCTCCGGCCGTGGAACTGGTGCGGGGCGGCTGGACCGGGCAGTTGGGGGCGTACGAGGCGCTGGGTGCCGTCGCCACGGCGGTGGCCTGGACCGTACTGTCGGTGTTCGCCGTGCAGCGGTGGTTCCGCTGGGAACCGCGGCGCTAGGCGACCGGAGAGAAGAGAGCGGGGGGACGGGGATGAGGGGTTTCTGGCGGAAGCGGAGCCAGGCCGCGAAGCTGGATCTGTACATGCGGGCGGTGCTGTACGTCCTGCCGTGGCTGATCCCGGTCAGCATCCTCACCCCCCTCACCCAGGAGCTCGCCCGCGATCCCGACGCCGTCGCGCTCGCCCGCGGGCTGGTGGCGCTCTCCGTGGCCCAGTGCGCGGTCGCGATGCACACCATCCACCACGGGCTCGCGCACTACGTCGACGGGGCTCCGGCGCCGTGGCGGTCGGCGGCCGTCGCGCTGGTCCTGGGCGGGGTTTCGGTGAGCCTGATCCTGGCGCTCCAGGCGATCGGCGGGATCGGCGACGGGGCGGCGATGCTGCAAATGCTGCCGTACGCCCTGCTGTCCCCGGCCATGTCGACGTTCATGCTGTCGACGCTGCGGCGGCTGGTGCTGGGATCGGTGGTGACCGCGGCGCTGGTGGCCGGCGCGACGGCTGCCACCGGGGCGGAGCCCCCGCTCGCGGTCTCGGCTGCGATCGTCGTGCTCTTCGTGGGGTTTTTCGCGCTGGTCACCACGCGCTCGACGGCCTGGTTCATGGCGATGATCTGGGAACTGGACCGGTCCCGCGACGTGTCCGCCCGGCTGGCGGTCGCCGAGGAACGGCTGCGCTTCGGGCGGGACATGCACGACGTCATGGGCCGCAATCTGGCCGTCATCGCGCTCAAGAGCGAGCTGGCGGTGCGGCTGGCGCGGCGCGGCAGGCCGGAGGCCGCCGACCAGATGGCCGAGGTGCAGCGGATCGCGCAGGAGTCGCAGCGCGAGGTGCGTGAGCTCGTACGCGGCTATCGGGACGCGGATCTGTCCGCCGAACTGGAAGGGGCACGGGGCGTGTTGAGTGCGGCGGGCATCGACTGCCTGATGGACCGGGAACCGCTCGGCGACGGGCTTCCGTCGGGCGTGCAGTCGGCGCTCGGCTGGGTCGTACGGGAGGCGACGACCAATGTGCTGCGGCACGGGGACGCGCGCAGCTGCACGGTGCGGCTGACGTCCGGCGGCGGGCGGGCGGTGCTGGTCGTGGAGAACGACGGCGCGGAGGGCGGGTCCGCTCCGGGCACCCCGGGGTCGGGGCTCGCCGGGCTCAGGGAGCGGCTGACCGCGGTCGGCGGGACGCTGCGGGCGGGGCCGGTGGAGGGCGGCAGGTTCCGGCTCACGGCCGAAGTGCCGCTGGCACAGGAGGCACGGAGGCAGGACGCACGGAGGCAGGGGACGCGGACGCAGGAGGTGCCGGCGCAGGGGGCGCCGGCTCGGGGGGCGCCGGCTCGGGGGGCGCTGCGATGACCGCTTCCCCGGTTCCCGTACGGGTGCTGCTGGCCGACGACGAGCATCTGATCCGGGGCGCGCTCGCCGCGCTGCTCGCGCTGGAGGACGATCTGGTCGTCGTCGCCGAGGCGGCCACGGGGCCCGAGGCGCTGGCGATGGCCCGGGCGCACCGGCCGGACGTCGCCGTCCTCGATCTGCAGATGCCGGGAATCGACGGTGTGAGTGTGGCCACATCCCTGCGGACCGAGCTGCCCGGGTGCCGCTGCATGATCGTGACCAGCCACGGGCGGCCCGGGCACCTGAAGCGGGCGCTCGCGGCGGGGGTGCGGGCGTTCGTGCCGAAGACCGTCAGCGCGCAGCGGCTGGCCGAGCTGATCCGGAGCGTACGGGACGGAAACCGTTATGTGGACCCGGAGTTGGCGGCCGACGCGATCTCCGCGGGAGACTCGCCGCTGACCGCGCGCGAGGCGGAGGTGCTGGAGCTGGCGGCGGACGGGGCGCCCGTCGCGGAGATCGCGGAGCGGGCCGCGCTGTCGCCGGGGACGGTGCGCAACTACCTGTCGTCGGCCGCTTCGAAACTGGGTGCGGAAAATCGTCATACGGCTGTACGCATCGCACGCGAGCGGGGTTGGGTATAGTGGGCATCGCGCCACGGCGCATGCGGACGTAGCTCAGTTGGTAGAGCGCAACCTTGCCAAGGTTGAGGTCGCCAGTTCGAACCTGGTCGTCCGCTCAGAGTGAGTCAGAAGGCCCCGGTCGTCACGACCGGGGCCTTCTGCGTTGCCCTAGGACCAGTTGGTGCCGGTGAGGAGCTCGTACGCCTCCAGGTACTTCGCCCGGGTCGCGTCGACGATCTCCTGCGGGAGCGCGGGCGGCGGCAGCTCCGCCGTGCGGTCCCAGCCGGAGGCGGGCGAGGTCAGCCAGTCGCGGACGTACTGCTTGTCGTACGACGGCTGGGCGTGGCCGGGCTCCCAGGTGGCGGCGGGCCAGAAGCGGGAGGAGTCCGGGGTCAGCACCTCGTCGGCGATGACCAGCCGGTCGCCGTCGAAGCCGAACTCGAACTTCGTGTCGGCGAGGACGATGCCCCGGTCACGGGCGATGTCGCGGGCCCGGCTGTACACGGCGAGGGTCGTCTGGCGCAGCTTGGCGGCGGTCTCGGCGCCGACCTGGCGGGCGACTTCCTCGTAGCTGACGTTCTCGTCGTGATCGCCGACGGCCGCCTTCGTGGCGGGCGTGAAGATCGGCGCGGGGAGTTCGGAGCCGTCGGTCAGGCCTTCGGGAAGGGCCAGGCCGCACACGGTGCGGGACTGCTGGTACTCGGCGAGGCCCGAGCCGGTGAGGTAGCCGCGGGCCACGCACTCGACCGGGACCATCCGCAGGGACGTGCAGACGAGCGTACGGCCGGCCCAGTCGGCGGGGGCTCCGGGCGGGAGCTCGGTGGAGACGACGTGGTTCGGGATGATGTCCACGAGCTGCTCGAACCACCAGAGCGAGAGCTGGGTCAGCACCCGGCCCTTGTCGGGGATCTCCGTGGGCAGCACCCAGTCGTACGCGGAGATGCGGTCGCTGGCGACCATGACGAGGTCGCCCGCCTCGTTCTGGTAGAGGTCACGCACCTTGCCCGTGTGGAGGTGGGTCAGGCCCGGGAGCTGGAGAGGCTCGGGCTTTTCTACGAATCCGGACACGGTTCCTCCGCGTAGGTTGATCCAGGAGCGCTTCCGATTCTCCCGTATGCGGAGCGCGGACGTCGTGGCGGGGCGGCCCGGGAGCTCAGTCACGTTTGCAGATGCGGTCCAGGAGGTTGGCCGTGGCCCGCTGGATGCGCGGGTCCACGTGACCCGGACGGTCCAGGGCCGGGGACCAGGCGAACGTGCCCGAGGCGAAGACGAGGGCGCCGCTGGGGGCCCGGTAGAGCGATGTCTCCTGGTGGCGGAGGGCCCCGTCGCCGTCCCGGTAGGGGGAGTGGGCGAGCAGGATACGGCGCTGGTGCTCCGGGAGGGCGGTGCGCGGGAAGTAACGGTCGGCCTCGCCGGCCACCAGGCCCTCGATCTCGTCGTTCTCGTGGGCACCGGTGGAGTCCCAGAGCCAGTGGTCCGCGTTGCGTACGACCAGGGGGCTGGGCTCGGGGACCCGTCCGGCGTACTGGATGCCCATCAGCTGCTGCTCGGGGCGGTCGACCTCGCGCCAGAGAGCGGCCTTGCCGGGGCCGCGGCGCTTGCGGCAGGTGAGGAGGCGGTCGGCGGTGCCGGAGGGGGAGGGTGCGAGTTCGACCTGCCAGTACATGGTGTTGGCGGAGAGGAAGACGAGGGAGGTGCCCGCCTCGCGCGCGAGCTCGGTGGCGCGGCGCATGGGCGCGGACCAGTACTCGTCGTGGCCGGGGAAGACCAGGCCGCGGTAGCGGGTCGGGTCGATGCGGCCCGCGTGCAGGTCGCGGGCGTCGGCGTAGGCGAGGTCGTAGCCGTAGCGCTCGGCCCAGCGGATGAAGTCGTACGCGTGGCCCACGTGGAGGGGCAGGCCCGCTCCGGCGTACGGGCGGTCGAAGGAGACGGTCGTGGCGGCGTCCTCCTCGCCGAGGAGGCGGCCCATGCCGTCCCACGCGTGGTAGAGGCTGGCGCCGGTGCGGCCGTCCTCCGGGTAGAGGTTGTACGCCTGCCAGGTGATGTCGGGCAGGAGCAGGAGGAGGTCGGCGGGGTGGCTGTCGCGGACCGTGAAGGGGATGTGCGAGCGGTAGCCGTCGGCGGTGGTGAGCACGGCGACGTACGCCCCGACGTTCCAGAACTCGGTGATCTGCAGGCGCCAGGACAGCCACCAGTGGTGGCAGGAGACGGTGCGGTCGGCGGCGAGCGGGGCCGGCTGGACGATGCCGGACAGACGGGGGCTGGTGGTGATCTTGGCCGCGCCGTGGCCGCTGTAGTGGCCGATCCGGTAGATGTCCACGGAGAACTGCTGGGGCGGGTCCACGGTGATGTGGAAGTCGATCGCCTCGCCGGGCGCGGCCGCGCCGGGGGACGCGAAGCCTTTGATCTGCTGGCCCACGTCGTCGGCGTTGCGGGGGCCGCCGGTGGAGGTGGAGCGGGGCTGCGGGAGCCTGACGCCGGTGACGGGGTCGACGTGTTCGGTGTACTCGGTGTGCTCGGCGTACCAGGGGATGACCTGGCCGCTGTCGCTGAAGTAGTGCTCGCCGCCGCGCAGCCAGGGCAGGGGGCCCTGGCCGAAGGGATCGGAAACGGCATGCGCGAGAGCTCCCGATTCCCAGCGCCGGATGAATTCGTCCCCCATACCGCTTCCCTCCCTCAAGCCCCCGAGACAACAGTGATGCACCACTTGTCAGCTACTGACCCCCAGCACATCACATAACGCACGCACTCCGTCACCGTTCGTCGCGAATAGACGTGAACGGAATCTGACCCTCCGGTACGTGAGAGGCGTGATAGGGGCCTGCGGGACGTCTGGGGTGCGGGGGTTTTGAGGCCGGTGCCGTGCCGGGCGTCCCCTCCCGCCACCGTGGCACGCCACTCGGGGGTCTCAGACCAGGCGGACCGGCTTCTCCGGGCGTACGCCGGCGGAGGCCAGCCAGGAGCGGAGCGGCGCCGCGTCGCCGTCCTCGACGAGGCTCAGGACGTGGGCGGCCAGATCCGTGTGACGCTCGCCCTCGACCAGGAGTACGGGGCCGTCGAGCCAGTCCAGGCCGGGTACGGCTCCGGCGGTGTCGACGGCGGCGCAGCAGACCATCGCGGTGACATGGTCGGCGAGCAGGTCACGGCCGGTCCTGGGCGGCTGGAGCGGGAAGAGCGGGAGGGGGCCGGTCTCCCACAGGCCGTCGTCCTCGTCGGGCCCGGGCGGCGCGGTCGCCGGGGCGGGCGCCCCTTCCCGGGCGACCTCCGCCTCGATGGCCGTGGCAAGCGCCTCGGCCGCCGGGTGGGGCGCGTCGCTCGTGGGCAGGGGCGCCGACAGATGGTCCATCACCCGGGTCAGGGTGGGGGCGTCGGGGGCCGTGGGTCGGCGTATGCCCAGGGTGTCCAGCACACGGTGCAGGCGGGCGGCGTCGGCGCGCCACTTGCGGTCGACGACCTCTTCCGGGTACTGCGGCCAGTCCACCGGCGACCAGTCCGGCCCCGGTTCGGCGGGGCCGCCGTGGAAGAGGCGGGCGGCGAGGAGCGAGGCGGCCTCGTCCACGGCGCCGGGCTCCTCCAGGAGGTCGCACGCCGGCCGGTCGCCCAGCCGGGAGGTGAAGCCCTCGGCCAGACGGTCGCGCCGGGAGAGCTCGGTGAGGGCGGAGACCACGCCCGCGTCGAGGCGGGACGGCCAGCGGCCCATGCGCCAGGCGGGCAGCGCGACCCGGGTCAGCAGCCGGTCCCAGCCCGCGTACGCCAGGCCGACCTGCTCCTGGGCCACGATCCGCAGGCCGTAGTCCACGGTCTGCGCGCGCTCGGACGCGGCGGTCGCGACGCCCCGCTCCATCTCGGCGGCGTGCACGCGGCAGCTGCGCAGCATCAGCCGGGAGACCCAGCCGATGAAGCCGAGGGGTATGCGGCGCAGGAGGCTCTGGTCCGGGTGGGCGGCGACCGCGACGGCGGCGTCCAGGCCCCGCACGAAGCGGCGCGCGGCGGCTATGTCGGGGTGCGCGGAGGGCCCCGTACCGGCGACGACCGGGGCGAGCACCGCCCGCAGCTCGGCCACCCGCATCCACCACAGGAACGGCGAGCCGATGACCAGCACGGGCGCGGCCGCGGTTCTGCGCCGTGCGGGGGCGGGGGCGGGGGCCGAGGCGGTCGGTGGGGACGCCGATGCCGGGTGCGTGCGGTCCTCCAGCCAGCTGTCGCAGTCCGGTGTGAGCGCTATCGCGGACGGCGCCGGCACCTCCAGGCGGTCCGCCAGGTCGCGCACGAGCCGGTAGAGGTCCGGCGCGGACTCCTCGGCGACCTCCACCGTCGGGGTGACGGCCGGCCTCGCCCGTACGATCACGGCCCCTACCGCGACGGCCGCCAGCAGCGCCACCACCGCGACGACGGACGTCACCCAGCGCGCGGCGTCCCAGCCCCCGCCGACCGCATGGCCCGTGGCGCCGCCCACCAGCAGGACGACGGCGACGGCCGCGGGAAGCAGGGCGACGGCCAGCGCCCTGCCGCGGACGCGCAGCACGGCGAGAGCCCTGGAACGCGCGGACTGCGCGCCCTTCTCCACACCCCTACCGGTACCGGACACGGCCGGACGTCACCCCCTTCGCCCTGCGACGGCTTTGCTCATTCCCCCACTGTGGCACCCGCCACTGACATCGCAATGTCGGTGGGCCAAGTGCCGGAATGCTTGCGCCGCACCCTAGTTGGGGGTTCGGCGGCCGTCAGCCGGATGGACCAGCGGTCACTCGATGGAATGGCTTTGGGGAAAGCTGCTGACGCGGTCGGGCGTCGGAAGGGCGGTGGGATCAGGCCTCGGACGCCGCCTTCCGGGCGATGTCCGTCCGGTACTGCGCCCCGTCGAGCCGGATCCGCGCCACCGCGGCGTACGCCCGCTCGCGGGCCCCGGTCAGGTCCGCTCCCGTCGCGGTCACCGACAGCACGCGGCCGCCCGCGCTCACCACGGCGTCGCCGTCCCGCCTGGTTCCGGCGTGCAGAACGTACGCGTGGGGCGCGTCCTGGGCCGCGACCTCGTCGAGACCCTCGATCCGGTCGCCCGTCCGCGGGGTGTCCGGGTAGTTGTGCGAGGCGATGACGACCGTCACGGCGGCGTCGTCGCGCCAGTTCAGCGGGGGTTCGACGTCGAGAGTGCCGTTGGCGGAACTGAGGAGCACGCGCGCCAGCGGGGTCTTGAGGCGGGCCAGGACCACCTGGGTCTCCGGGTCGCCGAAACGGGCGTTGAACTCGATGACCCGCACGCCGCGCGAGGTGATCGCCAGACCCGCGTACAGCAGCCCGGAGAAGGGCGTGCCGCGGCGGCGCAGCTCGTCGACGGTCGGCTGGAGCACGGTCGTCATGACCTCGTCGACCAGCTTGGGGTCGGCCCACGGGAGCGGGGAGTACGCGCCCATGCCACCGGTGTTCGGGCCCTCGTCGCCGTCGAGCGCGCGCTTGAAGTCCTGCGCGGGCTGGAGGGGGAGGACGGTCACACCGTCGGTGATCGCGAAGAGCGAGACCTCGGGGCCGTCGAGGAACTCCTCGATGACCACGCGGTCGCAGGCCAGCGCGTGCTCGCGGGCCGCGTCGATGTCGTCGGTGACGACGACGCCCTTGCCCGCGGCGAGACCGTCGTCCTTGACGACGTACGGCGCGCCGAAGGCGTCCAGCGCCGTGTCGATCTCTTCGGGGGTGGTGCAGACGTAACTGCGGGCGGTGGGGACGTTCGCCCCGGCCATCACGTCCTTGGCGAAGGCCTTGGAGCCCTCCAGCTGAGCGGCCTCCCGGGACGGGCCGAAGCAGGGGATACCGGCCGCGCGCACGGCGTCGGCGACCCCGGCGACGAGCGGCGCCTCCGGGCCTACGACGACGAGGCCGGCGCCGAGCTCACCGGCGAGCCGGGCAACGGCCGCACCGTCGAGGGCGTCGACCGGGTGCAGCTCGGCCACCTCGGCGATGCCGGCGTTGCCGGGGGCGCAGTACAGCGCGGTGACGTCGGGATCGAGGGACAGAGAGCGGCACAGGGCATGTTCGCGGGCGCCGCCGCCGATGACGAGGACCTTCACGGGTGCAGCCTAGCCCGCGCGCCGCACTCCCCCCGCCGGGCGTCGGCCGGGCTCCCGCCGGCTACTCGTTCGTGAACTCCTCGACGACCGTCGCACCCAGCTCCCGCACGATCAGGTCGTGGCCGGACAGCGCCGAGTCGACGAGGTCCGGATCGTCCTCCTCCGGTACGTCGTCCTCGATCGCCATCGGCGGCGGGGGAGGAGGCGGGGGCGCCGAATCCACGGCGTAGGAGGCACCGGGACCGGAACCAGCTCCGGGCCCGGGACCTGAGGCGGCCTCCGGTGCCGGGCGCTGCGGGCCGGGGGGCTGGGAAGCGGCGGGGGCGGGCGGAGCCGCCTGGTACTGGGGCGCGGGGCGCGGGGCCGGGGCCGGGGGCCGCCCGCCGAAGCCGCCGCCACCACCGCCCGGACCGCCGCCGAAGCCGCCTCCCCCGCCGGGCGGCTGCGCACCGCCACCGGACGGGTCGACGACCGACTCGACCTTCCACTGCACGTTGAAGGACTCGGCCAGCGCCTGCTTCAGCACGTCCTCGCTGCCGCTGCTCGCGAAGTTGTCCCGGGCACCGGCGTTGATGAAGGCGATCTGGAGCGTGGTCCCGTCGAAGCCGCTGACGTGGGCGTTCTGGCTGAGCAGGATCCAGGTGAAGCGCCGCCGGTTCTTGACGGCCTCCAGGATGCCCGGCCACATGTTCTGCACCTGTGCGGCGCCCTGGGCGGCCGACTGCGACACGGCGGGCGCGGGCGCGGCTGCGGCAGGGGCCGCGACGGGCGCGGCCTGCGGCTCCGGCCTGCCCTGGCCCGGAGCGGAGGCGGTGGGCCACCCGCCGGGCCGGCGACCGGCGTCCTGCCCGGTGCGGGCGCCGGATGCTGAACGACGGGGGTACGTCGACAAAATGAGCAGAGGGGGGCACGTATGAGCGGCATACCGGGATGAGCCGCCCCCCGCGCGGGCGGCGTCCGGGCATGGGGGACGA